>CANGUJ010000330.1 GCA_947456845.1 Burkholderiales bacterium
CGTCAACTCGCCGCTCTACGGGCTTTCACGCAAGGCCGGGGATGTGCCGCAGGCGCTGGCCATCCTGGGCCTCCATGCGGCGGTGAACCTGATCAACGGGCTGATGCTGCGCCAGGCGTTCCCCGCCGGCTCCGGAGTCTTGATGCAGCGTTTCTGGGACCAGTCCTCCAGCGTCGCCCTGGCGGCCGCGTCCGTGGCCGGGCGCACGCGCGGCTGCGGCCGGGACGAGGCCCACACCTATGCCCTGTTCCGCAACTGCGGCATCGCCGTGATGATCAGCCGCTTTCCCGACTACGGCCCGTTTCTGGATGCCCATGCAGAAGCGCCCGGACCGGCCCTGCTGGCGGCTGAAGAGGCCAAGTACGGCTTCCACCACGCCCGCGTCGGCCATGCGCTGGCACGCAGCTGGATGCTGCCCGAGGCCCTCACCTACAGCATCCTGTTCCACCACAATGTCGAGCAGGTGGCCGGACGCACCGGCGAGGCGCGACACGCGGCCCCGGCCTTGCTTGCCGTCGGCATCCTGGCCGAGCAGGTCGCCACCCTCAAGGCGGGGGGCAGCCTCACCAGCGAGTGGCTGACGCATGAAAAATTCGTGCTCTCGACCCTGCGCATCAGCGCCGAGGATGTCGTCGACATGCTCGGCCCCAAGGACGCTCAGCGCTCCGAGCGCGCGCGGCGCCGCTCGCCCACCAGGATGTAGATGCCGGAAGCAAGCATCAGGAGGATGCCGGCCCATGCCAGCGGGTTGGGTATGTCTCCCCAGACCGTGAAGCCCAGCACCAGCGCCACCAGGAGGCCGGTGTAGCGGAACGGGCCGATGACCGACATTTCCCCCTGCCGCATGCTCGCCACGATGAGATAGAAGCCGGCCGAGACGAACACCGCGGCGCAGCCCACCAGCAGAAGCTCGGCGCCGCCGATCGGTCGCCAGCCCTGGGTCAGGGTCCAGATGCCCGACATCACGCTGGCCGTCACCGTGGCCGCCGAGGTGATCAGGATGGACGGGATGCCCCGCGGGATGCCGCGCGTGAGCAGGTCGCGGATGGCATGCAGCAGGGTCGCCGCCAGGATCAGCACGGCCCAGGCATTGAAGCCGGCGGCGCGCGGCTGGATGATCAGTACGACGCCCACGAACCCGGCCACAATGGCCAGCCAACGCGCCAGGTCGACCTGCTCGCGCAGGAACACGACCGCCAGTACCGTCATGAACAGCGGCGCTGCGAGATTGATGGCGGTGGCATTGGCGATCGGCAAATGCACCAGCGCAGCCAGGTACATGAGTGTCGCCGAAGCATCGATGACCGCGCGCACCAGGACGCGCGGACGCGCCGCATCGCCGATGCGCGCGGTGGCCCCGGTGGAGCGGGCGATGGCTAGGATGATGAACGTCACGAAGACGCTGCGCACGAAGACCATCTGCGCGATCGGCACACTCTGGCTCACATACTTGACGAACGCGTCGTTGACCACGAAGCAGGACATCGCCCCGGCCATGCACAGGATGCCGCGGCGGTTCGCTGCGACCAGCCCGTCCTGCCCCGCGCGCATGCGGCCCGGAGTCAATCCCTGGCCCCGGCCTTGAGCAGCGCCGGCGGTAGCAGTTGCGCGAGCTCCACCCCCTGCAGGATCTTCATGCCGTGGTCCCTGGCGAAGCTGCGCGCATTGTCCGACACCCGGCCGATGGAGACGACCATGCTGTCCCACGCCTCGGCCTTGCGGCGCGCCGCCTCGAGTTCGCGCAGGGACTCGATGCCCAGGCTGGCGGCCTTCCAGCGCTTGCACGACACCAGCGTCACGCGCCCGCCCTTGACGGCCCGGAAGTCGGCCGCGCCGTCCATGCGTTCCACCTGATATCCGCCGCGCCGCAACCCGGCCTCGATGACCTCGGCGAACTCGCGCCAGGCCATCGCCTCGACCGCCTGCAGGGTGGCCGCCACGCGCGCCTGACCTGGCACGCGCAATTGGCGCCAGGCGGCGATGCCGCCGGTCACGATGAACGGCAGGCCGACAAACGGGGCCAAGGACGCCATGTCCTTGGGAAAGATCGCATAGGTGCCGGCGCCGATGGCGATGGCCAGGCCGAAGCTGATCCACCACGGCGAGCGCAGCAGCACCGCGAACAGCGAATTCTCCGACATCTTCAGTTGCATGGCATACCCCGGGGGCGGCAGGTTGGGCGGCCCGCACTATACGACACTGCGCACGGGCCGCCTCGTATGTTCACTCAGGCGATGTTCGACTCCCCGGCCGCGGCGGCATCGAGCGGCATCACCTGCCACCCCGTCCCGGCGCGCACGAAACGCAGCGGCAGCGCATTGCCGTAGTAGGCCGTACTGACCGGTACCCTGAGCAAGCCGGCGAGCACGTAGAAGATGCCGCCGTGCGCCACGATCAGCGCGGTGGGCGGGTGCGCCCATGCCTCGATCAGGGCGGCCCGGGCGCGCTTGACGAAGGCCTCGAGCGACTCGCCGCCGGCGGGATCGCAGGTCCAGTCGAGTTCCCGCGAGGACGTGCCCACCAGTGCGCCGAAATTGCGCTCGCGCAAGCCTGCGCAGGTCAGCGGCGTGATGCCATGGCGCGCCGCGGCGGTCTGCGCGGTATGGTGGGCGCGCCGCATGTCGCTGCAGACGATGCTGGCGAATGTCTCGCCCGCCAGGATGTCGGCGGCGCGCACGGCCTGCGCCTCGCCGGTGGCGTCGAGCGGCTCGTCCGGCCCCTGGAAAATGCGCGAGGCGTTGCGCGCGGTCTGGCCGTGGCGCAGGAAGATGAACCGGTCGCAGGCGGGTTCGGCGCCCAGCGTTCCGGCGATGCCGAGCAGCGCGTCCAGGCCGCGCGTGGACGGGATCAGGGGGCTGGAATGGGTCATGGTGAGCGGGCTGCGGCCGGCGATGCGCCAATGGGTCATGGATGACGGGCAGGCACAAGTGTAGCCGGCGCCGGCCGCCGGGGTGCGCTGCGCATCGGGCCGGCCTTTGGCATGATGGCGCCTGCGAAAACAGATCCCGGGGAGACATTCTCATGGCCATCCATGCGATGAACCACTTCACCATCCTGACCGATGATGTGGAGGCCACGCGCGAGTTCTACTGCGAACTGCTCGACCTCCATGTCGGCTGGCGCCCGCCCTTCACCTTTCCCGGCCTGTGGCTGTATGCGGGCGACACCGCCATCCTGCACGTGATCGGCGGCAAGACCCGCGCGGAGTTGCATGCGGGCGTGATCGACCACATGGCTTTCACAGCCTCCGGACTGCCGGCCACGGCCAGGCGCCTCGCCGGGCGCGGCATCAGGTACGACCTGCGACGCCTGGCGAACATGCCGGACGGCCAGTGGCAGATGTTTTTCCATGACCCGAACGGCGCGCGCGTCGAACTCGACTTCGACGCGTCCGAAGCAGCGCCTGCCTGAGGCACCATGCGCAAGGCCGCGGCATTGCTGCTATGGCTGGTGTGCGCCGCTGCCGGCGCCGATGTGCAGGAGATGGTCGAGGTGCCGCCCGGGCCGTTCACCATGGGCAGCGACGACGGCCCCGCGGACGAACGGCCCGCCCATCGGGTCGAGCTCGCGCGCTTCCGCATCGACAGGCTGCCGGTCACCAATGCGGACTTCGCGGCCTTTCTGGAGGCCCACGGCGCGCGCGGCATGCGCGCCGGGCAGCCCTACCGGCGCTACGACGATGACGACGCCGACGCGCGCATCCATCGCGTCGATGGGCGCTGGCGCGCCGACGCCGGCCTGGAGCGGCATCCGGTCAACGAGGCCACCTGGGCCGGGGCGCGCGACTACTGCGCCTGGAAAGGCAAGCGCCTGCCAACCGAAGCCGAATGGGAAAAGGCCGCCCGCGGCACCGACGGCCGGCGCTACCCGTGGGGCACCGAGGCCCCCGATGCGCGCCGCGCCCGCTTCGGGGCGGGCTGGACGCAGACCGTCGCCGTCGATGCGCTGCCGGCGGGGGCCAGCCCGTACGGCGCGCTCGACATGGCGGGCAACCAGTGGGAATGGGCATCTAGCCTGTACCGTCCTTATCCCTGGCGCCCCGACGACGGGCGCGAAGACCCGCAGGCCGATGGCGTGCGCGCCACCCGTGGCGGCGGGCATGATTCGCCGGCCGAGGAATTGACCACCACCCAGCGCGGCCGCAACCTGTCGCGCGCGCCACGCGCTGGACACCACAACATCGGTTTTCGCTGCGCCATGTAGCGCTGCGGGCAGCGCAGCGCGCCTCCGGCCGGACACGCGGCGCTCACCCGCCGCGCCCGCATGCCGCCGCAATGCAGGCGCAATGCAGCCATAAAGCAAAAGGCCCGGCTTGAAGCCGGGCCTTTTGAGCTGAACTTCAGCCGCGCCGAAGACTACTCGGGTTCGCGGATGTTCGCCGCCTGCTTGCCCTTGGGGCCGGTGGTGACGTCGAAGCTGACCTTCTGGTTTTCCTTGAGGCTCTTGAAACCGCTGCCCTGGATCGCGGAGAAATGCGCGAAAAGGTCCTCACCGCCGCCATCCGGCGTGATGAAACCAAAACCCTTGGCGTCGTTGAACCACTTCACTGTACCTGTTGCCATGACTTGAACTTCCTTGAAAATTGAAAAGGGGACGTGCCCCGGGAGGGCGAAGGTCAAGACGGCGGGGTGATGAAGGGAAAAATACCGAACCGAAGACGACTGGTACTGAACCAGACAGCAACAACAACACTTCTTGAATATCGCCAGAGCAATATGGGCACTGGGGACCGGATATGCAAGACATTTCGGTCACCGGGGAGAAATAAGTGTGCCGCAGACCCGATAAACAACACTTCTCCGCGCGCTGGCGGTCGCGGGCGGCCCGGGCAGGCCTCCGCGGGAGGCCTCGGCCGGCGCGCTCGCGACAATCAGCGCGCCGGCCGGCTGTCCCGCGCAG
>CANGUJ010000331.1 GCA_947456845.1 Burkholderiales bacterium
CCAGCATGATCGCCGGCCCCTATGCGGGGCGCCTGATGGCCGACGTGGGTGCGGAAGTGATCAAGATCGAGCCGCCCGGTGGCGAGGACATGCGCCAGCGCGCGCCGCTGCGCGAGGGCCACAGCACCTATTTCGGGCAACTCAACGCGGGCAAGAAAAGCATCGCCCTGGACATGAAGACGCCCGCGGCGATCGCGCTCCTCAAGCGCATGGCGGCCGAAGCCGACGTGGTGCTGGAGAATTTCCGGCCCGGCGTGATGGCGCGCCTTGGCCTGGACTACGACACGCTCTCGGCCATCAACCCGCGCCTGGTGTACTGCTCGATCTCCGGGCACGGCCAGAGCGGCCCCAAGGCCGACCAGCCCGCCTACGCACCCATCGTGCATGCCTCGAGCGGTTTCGACCGCGCCCTGATGCGCTACGCCGGCGACCGCGACCAGCCCGCCGCCGGCGCCGTGTTCATCGCCGACATCCTGGGCGGCATCTATGCCATGTCCGGCATCCAGACCGCGCTGCTGCAGCGCGCGCGCTCCGGCCTCGGCCAGCGCGTCGATGTGGCCTTGACCGACTGCATGCTCAACCTGCTGGTCTACGAGCTGCAGGCCGCGCAAATGCCGCGGGCCGGCGCGCGCTTCACCTACGGGCCGGTCCGCGCCTGCGACGGCGACCTGATCGTCACCCCCATCACCGACCGCAATTACGCCGCCCTGTGCGAGGCGATCGGCCGGCCGGCGCTCAAGGCCGACGAACGCTTCGCCCGCGTGGCCATGCGCAGCCGCAACTGGCGCCACCTGATGAACATCGTCGAGGAATGGTCGAGCGGGCAAAGCGTCGCCGCCTGCCTGGCCGCCCTGGCTGCGGCCGGCGTGCCCAGCGCGCGCTACAACGAACCCGCCGATGCGCTCACCGATGCGCATCTGCTCGCGCGCGGCACCTTCACCCGGGTGCGCGACGCGGTGGGCGAATTCACCGGCGTCAACCCGCCGTATCGGCTTTCGGGCGCCAGGGCCGATCTGCGTTCGCCGGTGCCGCAGGCGGGGGAACACACCGAAGAGGTGCTGCAGCAGCTGCTCGGCCTCGGCGCGCACGAACTGCGCGAAGCCCGCGCGGGCGGCGCCTTCGGCGCGCAGTAGCGGTGAGGGCGGGTCAATCCCGCAGAAACGCCCGCACCGGCACCAGCGAACGCGCCGCGTCCTCCTCCTGCGGCACATGCGCCAGCCCGGGCAGGACGACCACCGCGCTTTTTTTCAGCACCTTGACGTAATCCTGCGCGTTGGCGGCGGGAATCATCGCGTCCTTCTCGCCCCACAGGAGCAGCACCGGCGCCTCGATCAACCGGAGCAGGGGTTCCGGCGGCCGCAGCACGGTCTGGCGCATGCGCTCGAGCATGGCGTCGCGCACCCCGGGCAGCCGGATCAGGTCGTAGTAGCGGTCCACCACGGCGTCGGAAAGGCGTGTCGGATCGGCGTAGGCGGGCGCCAGATTCATGCGCATGACCGCGCGCGGCAGCGCGTAGCGCATCAGGCTGAATACCGCCGGCACCTCGGGCGCCCGGCCGTACTCGAAGCCCGCGCTGGCGAATCCGTCGGGCGCCACCAGCACCAGCTTGTCGACCCGCGCCGGATGCGTGGCCGCGAAGGTCCAGGCGATGCGCCCGCCGATGGAGTTGCCCACCAGGCTGGCGCGCGCGACGCCCAGGCGGTCCATCAGTGCGACGAGGATTTCCAGGGCGCGCGCGTCGGTGTAATCGCCCTTGGGGTCGGGGCCGGTCAGGCCGGACCCCGGCAGATCGAGGCGGATGACGCGCATGTCGGCGGCCAGCGCACCGGCCCAGCCTTCCCAGGTGTGCAGGCTCGCGCCGAAGCCGTGCAGCAGGATCACCGCCGGGCCGGCCCGCGGCCCGCTGTCGCGCACATGCAGGCGGATGCCGGCCACCTCGATGAAGTCGCCCGGGCCGTCGGCGTACCTGGCCTCCAGCGCGGCACGGTCGCGGTCGGGGGTCCACAGCCAGTAGCCGATCAGCGCGAGCAGCAGCGCGATGGAGGCCGCCGCCTTCATGGCAAGCACCCGTGGCGCCGCAGCGCCGGCGCAGGTCCGCAGGCGCGGTGGATCTTGTCTAGCATGGTCTGGTCCCTTGCGCCCGCATCCGCGATTGCCGAGCAGCCGGCCGCAAAAACTGCGGCCGCGTTTGACCGAGGCAGTATATTCCCCGGCCATGAACCCGATAGCCGCCGCGAACCGCCCGCCGAGCCCGCCGATGATCGACTTCTACTTCGACATCTCCAGCCCCTGGACCTATCTCGCCTTCCACAACATCCAGCCGCTGGCCGCCGAAATGGGCGCACAAGTCGCCTGGAAGCCGATCCTGGTCGGCGGCGTGTTCAACAGCGTCAACCCCAGCGTCTACGCCGCGCGCGACCATCCGGTGCCGGCCAAGGCCGCCTACCAGGCAAAGGACATGCAGGACTGGGCGCGCCGCAGCGGCATCGCCCTCCGCTTCCCGCCGACGGTGTTTCCGGTCAACAGCGTGAAGGCCATGCGCGGCTGCCTGTGGCTGGCACCGCAGGGCGGGCTGGTGCGCTTCGCCACCGCGGCCTTCGAGGCCTACTGGGGTGGCGATGAGGACATCTCGCAGGACGCGGTGCTCTGCGCCCTCTGCGCGCGCTGCCGGATCGACCCCGCCGCATTTCTGGCCGGCATCGCGCAGCAGGACATCAAGGACCGGCTCAAGGCCAACACCGCGGAACTGATCCGCCGCGGCGGCTTCGGCTCGCCCACCATGTTCGTCAACGGCGAGGACATGTATTTCGGCAACGACCGCCTGCCGCTGGTGCGGGAGGCGCTGCTAGGCGCCGGGCGCGCATGACGCGGCGGGGGATGCCCTGATGCGGTCCGTGCGCCTGCCCGGCGGCGAAACCGTGGCCGCGCTCGGCATGGGCACCTGGCATATCGGCGACCGCGGCGCCACCCGCAGCGAGGAAATCGCAACGCTGCGGGAGGGACTCGACCTGGGCCTCACCCTGATCGACACCGCCGAGATGTATGGCGAAGGCGCGGCCGAGGAACTGGTGGGTGAGGCCATCGCCGGGCGACGCGACGAAGCCTTCATCGTCAGCAAGGTCTATCCGCACAATGCCTCGCGCCGCGGCGTGGTGGCTGCCTGCGAGCGCAGTCTCGAGCGCCTGGGCACCGACCGCATCGACCTGTACCTGCTGCACTGGCGCGGCAGCGTTCCGTTCGCCGAGACCATCGCCGGCTTCGAAGCCTTGCAGGCCGCCGGCAAGATCCGCCACTTCGGCGTGTCGAACCTCGACATCGGCGACATGCGCGAATGGTGGACCCATGCGCCGGGTCGGGCGGTGGCTACCAACCAGATCCTCTACAACCTCGGCCGGCGCGGGCCGGAGTGGGACCTGCTGCCGTGGCTGGCGGAACGCAGCATTCCGGTAATGGCGTACTCGCCCATCGAGCAGGCGCGACTGGTGCGCCATGCGGGGCTCGCCGCTTTCGCGCGAACGCAAGGCATGACGCCGGCGCAGGCGGCACTCGCCTGGCTGCTGGCGCAGGATGGCGTGATCGCGATTCCGAAAACGGGAAACCGGGCGCGCCTGAAGGAAAACGCCGGCGCGGCCGCCCTCGATCTCGATGCGGCGCAAATGGCGGAACTGGATCGGCTGTTCCCGCCTCCCGAGGGCGCGATCCCGCTCGAAATGCTCTGAGCGCGCGGCACGCGGCCCGACCCGGGGTTGGCGCCGCGGGCGCCCCGAGGTGCGCGAAAATCCTGCGCATGCCGACAACATCCGGGGATATGACGCAATGACCGCAGCCACCGCATTCGACCCGCGCAACCACCGCCTGTGCGAAACACGCTATTTCGACGACTTCAGGGTCGGCGAGCGCTTCAACCTGCCGTCACGCACCATGACCGACGGCCTGTTCGCCGCGTTTTCGCTCGCCAGCGGCGACAATCATCCGGTGCACTATGACGTGGAGTACTGCCGCGCGCACGGCATGCCGCACATGCTGGCGCACGGCTTCCAGGTGGTGGCGCAGACCTGCCCCGGCGCGGGCCTGTTCCCGCACATGGTGGAGGATTCGCTCAAGGGCTTCATCGAACAGAGCAGCCGCTTCCTCGGCAAGGTGTTCGTCGGCGACACGCTCTATTGCGCACTGGAGATCACCGAACTGGTACCGAACCGCACCACGGGCGTGCTGACCATGCGCTCGACCGTGCACAACCAGCGTGGCGAACTGGTGATGGAAGGCATGCAGAAATATCTGCTGATGAAGCGCCCTGCCGCCGCCTGAGCACCCATGCCGGATGCGGTCGGTGGCCTGTTGTCGCGGCAGGGCCGGGCGCGCTTCAGGCCTTGCGCGGCCGCCAGTTAGGCTTGCGCTTTTCCACGAAGGCGGTCAGGCCTTCCTTCGAATCCTCGGTACCGATCACCGCGCTGATGAGATTGACGGCGCCGGCCACGCCGCGCCGGTAATCCGCATCGATGGCATGCATGAAGGCCTTTCTGCCCATGCGCATGAGTTGCGGCGACTTGGCGGCGAATTGCCGCGCCAGGATGCGCGCCTCTTCCATCACCATGGCCTCGGGCACCGCGCGGCTGATCAGGCCGATGTCCTGCGCCTCGCGCGCGCCGAAGGCGCGGCCGGTGAACAGCAGGTCAAAGGCGCGATAGCGGCCAACGATGCGCGGCAGGTGGGTGTAATGGATCGCCGGCAGCAGGCCGATCTCGATTTCCGGGTAGCCGAAGGTGGCGCTGTCGGCGGCGACGATCATGTCGCAGGAAATCGCCAGGGATATGCCGCCGCCGCGCGCCGCGCCGGCGATCGCCGCGATCGAGGGCTTGCC
>CANGUJ010000332.1 GCA_947456845.1 Burkholderiales bacterium
AACGCCTGGGTGATTCTCAAGGGCATGGAAACCCTGTCCATCCGCATGCGCGAGCAGTCCAGGCGTGCCCTGGAGCTGGCCCGCTGGCTCGAGGAGCATCCGCGCGTGGAGCGGGTGCTGTACCCGGGTCTTGAAACCCACCCGCAATTCGAACTCGCCAGGCGCCAGCAGTCGGCCAGCGGCGATTTCCTGGGCGGCGCCGTGGTGTCCTTTGTGGCCAAGGGCGGGCGCGAGGAGGCGTGGCGCGTGGTGGATAACTGCAAGGTCATTTCCGTCACCGCCAACCTGGGCGACACCAAGAGCACCATCACGCACCCCGCCTCCACCACCCACGGACGCATCAGCAAGGAGGCGCGCGAAGCCGCCGGCATCGGCGAAGGGCTGCTGCGGGTGTCGGTGGGCCTGGAGAGCCTGGTGGACGTGAAGGCGGACCTGGCGCGCGGCCTGGGCTGAACGACCGCGTCCCCGCTCGTGTGCAGCCGCGGCGCGAGCGACGCCCCTGAAAACACCAAAAGGGCCGCGAATGCGGCCCTTGGTCATTGGCGCTGGCGGTCTACTTGTAGTGGTAGAACCCGCGCCCGGTCTTGCGGCCGAGGTAGCCTGCCGCCACCATCTCCTTGAGCAGCGGCGCGGGGCGGTACTTGCTGTCGTTGAAGCCTTCGTAGAACACCTCCATCACCGAGAGCATGGTGTCCAGGCCGATCATGTCGGCGAGCGCGAGCGGCCCGATCGGGTGATTGGTGCCCAGGCGCATGCCGTTGTCGATGTCTTCCGCCGAGGCCAGACCTTCAGCCAGTACGAAGATGGCTTCGTTGATCATCGGGCAGAGGATGCGGTTGACCACGAAGCCCGGTGCGTTTTTCACGCAGATGGGCGTCTTGCCGAGACGCTTGGAGAGTTCCTCTGTTGCAGCGAAGGTCGCGTCGGAGGTCGCCAGGCCGCGGATGATTTCCACCAGCGCCATCACCGGCACCGGATTGAAGAAATGCATGCCGATGAAGCGCTCCGGGCGCCCGGTCGACGCGGCCAGCCCGGTGATGCTGATCGAGGAGGTATTGGTGGCGATGATGGTGTCGGCCGCTGCGATGGCCGCCACGTCCTTGAGGATCCTGCGCTTCAAGTCCTCGTTCTCGGTGGCCGCCTCGATGATGAAGTCGGCCCCGGCCAGGTCGGCCATCTTGATTGAACCGGTGATGCGCGCCATCGCGTCGGCCTTCTGCGCCTCGCTAAGTTTTTCCTTGCGGATCAGGCGGTCCAGGCTGCCGGACACGGTCTTGATGCCGCGCTCGATGGCGGCCTCGTTGATGTCGATCATCAGGGCATGGATGCCGGCGACCGCGCAGGCCTGCGCGATGCCGTTGCCCATGGTGCCGGCGCCTATGATGCCGACCGTGTTGATTGTGCTCATGCGGGAGTTCTCCTGGTGGGAAATCAATGGTCAATCGAAATCGAGGTGTTCCGCGCCGTCGGCATCGATGCGCAGGTAGCCGGGCCGGTCATCCCAGGCGGGCAGCACCCAGCGGCACACCTGACGGCCACGCACCAGGTAGTCATGGCGCGCCGGGCGGTGCGTGTGGCCGTGGATCATGCGGGTGGCGCCCGAGTCGGTGAACAGCCGTGTGACGGCGTCGGCGTTCACATCCATGATGGTGGCGGGCTTGACGGATTTTTCATCCTCGCTTCTTGCGCGCAGCGCCTCGATCGCGGCGCGCCGGGCGGCCAGCGGGCGTGCCAGGAACTCGCTCTGCCAGCGCTCGCTGCGCACCTCGCCGCGAAACGCCTGGTAGGTACGGTCGTCGGTGCACAGGGTGTCGCCGTGCAGCAGCACGGTGCGCTCCCCATGCAGGTCGAAGGCGCACGGTTCGGGCAGGGCCGTCATGCGCGTCGCGCCGGTGAATCCGGCGCCGGTGAGAAAATCGCGGTTGCCGGGTATCCAGTACAGGGCGATGCCGCGCGTGGTGCATGCGGCGAGGGCGTCGATGACGTCGCGATGCGCGTCGAGGTCGTCATCGCCGACCCAGTATTCGAACAGGTCGCCCAGGACGTAGAGGCTGTCGCCAGTATCCGGCACCAGGCGCAGGAAGCGCCGCAGCGCCCGCGTCGTCGCCGGTCGCTCGGCGGTGAGGTGCAGGTCCGAGATGAACAAGGCCGACATGGCCGGCGGCCTCGCGTCCTTCAGGGCGACCGGGGCTCTCGGCCTAGAGAATTTCGGCCTTTTGGATCACCACATCCTGCACCGGCACGTCCTGATGGAAGCCGCTGGTGCCGGTCTTGACCGCCTTGATCTTGTCGACCACATCGGTACCGTCGGTCACCTTGCCGAAGACGCAATAGCCCCAGCCGTTGCCGTTCGGGCTGCTGAAGTTGAGGAAGTCGTTGTTCTTGATGTTGATGAAGAACTGCGCGGTGGCCGAATGAGGGTCGTTGGTGCGCGCCATCGCCACGGTATAGATGTCGTTCTTGAGTCCGTTGGCGGCCTCGTTGTCGACCGGCGCGCGGGTAGGCTTCTGCTTCATTCCCGGCTCGAAGCCGCCGCCCTGGATCATGAAGCCGTCGATCACGCGGTGGAAGATGGTGTTGTCGTAATGGCCGTCCTTCGCGTACTGGACGAAATTGGCCACCGTGTTGGGCGCCTTGACGTCGTCGAGTTCAAGCGTGATGGCGCCGTGGTTGGTGGTCAGCAGGACTTGGGGCACGATGATTCCTTTCGATGGTGGGTTATTTCTTGGGTGTGTCGGCGAGCCTGACGCTCTCGATCACCACGGGAGTCGACGGCACGTTCTGGTGCATGCCGGCGGTGGCGGTCGGCACGCCCTTGATTTTTTCGACGACGTCCATGCCCTTGATCACGCGGCCGAACACGGCGTAGCCATGGCCGTCGGGTTGGGGGGCATTGAGCATGGCGTTGTCGGCCACATTGATGAAGAACTGCGCGGTGGCCGAGTCCGGCACCTGGGTGCGCGCCATCGCGATGGTGCCGATGTCGTTCCTGAGGCCGTTGCGCGACTCGAGGGGAATCGGCGCGCGGGTAGGCTTTTGCTTCATCCCGGGTTCGAAGCCGCCGCCCTGGATCATGAAACCGTTGATCACCCGATGGAAGATGGTGCCGTTGTAGTGCCCGTCCTTCACGTACTGCAGGAAGTTCTCCACCGTTCGGGGCGCCTTGGCGGCATCGAGTTCAAGAACGATGGACCCCATGGAGGTCTTCATCTCCACGGTCTGGGCAGGCGCGACGGTGGCGCACAGCGCGAATGCGGCGACGGCGAGCAGGCGAATCATCAGGAGGCTCCTTGTGCGGCTGGGGGTCATGAAGCGGGTTCCGGGCGCGGGCGTCATGCCGCGCCTTCATCGACGATCTTCCACTGGCCGCCCTGCTTGTGCCAGTAGGTGCGCTTCTTCATCAGGTTGGACAGGTTGTTCGACTTGTAGTCCTGGTCGAAGGTGACGACCACAAGTTCGTCCTTGCCCGGATACCGGAACATGCTGACGTTGGAAAAGGAGAGCTTGATCCAGGCCTTGCCGGCGTTGACCTGCCGCTTGCGCTCGCTCCATTGGCGCAGGCTCATGCCGTCGCTCTGGAAGTCCTGCGCGTAGTGCTTGAGGTAGGCGTCGATGTCCCGGCTTTCCCAGTCGCGGCGCCATTTTTCGATGGCTGACGAAAGGGCCTGGCGTTCGTTGTTCCAGTCATCCAGCGACAGCCATTCGACCTGGTTGCTGATGATCACCGGCGTCAGGCCGACCTGGATCAGGTTGGCGATGGTGCGCAGGTCCGGGTTGGAGAGCACGACGCAGCCGTCGGAGGCGCGCGGCGCGCGCGCGAAGGTGTCCGACGGCGTGCCGTGCAACCAGATGCCGGACCCGCCGCGGCCGTTGCGGCGGTCCCAGTCGTTCGGGTAGTTGATGGGAAAAGCGCCGTCTCCGTACAGGTCGGCGAGCTTGGCCTTGGGCACGCTGGCGGTGACGTGATAGACGCCGAGAGGGGTCTTCTGGTCCCCTTCGCGAAACTTTTCAGCGCCCATCTTGCCGTGGCTGATGTAGTAATCAGCCACGAAGCGCGGTTTGCCGTTGTCGTTCTCGTAGACATACAGGCGCGACTTCCTGGTGTCAACGACGACGGCGTGCCTCTGGTCGGGGCGCAGTTGCAAAAGGTAACGCGGAATCGCGTCCTTCGGCGGGCGCTGGCGATAGGCCGCCAGGCGCACGAGCGCTTCCTCGCGCAGGTCGCGCAGCCGCTCCGGTGGCGCATTGGGCGCGGCGCCCATGGTCTTGAGGTGCTGTCCGCGCGCCAGCAGAAGGTCTCCCTTGATAAGATGCGCGAGCCGGTAGTTCGGGCGGGCCGCGATCAGCGCTTCGGTACGCGAAAGCGCCTCGGCAAGGCGGTTGGACTCGATGGACTTGAAGATGCCCATGAGCGCGGCTTCGACATTTTCATGCGCGGGCACATGGGCATGCGCCAGGACGGCGCTGCAGGTCAGCGCGACACCGGCTGCGACCCGCCGGACCGCGCCCGCGTTCGTTCCCGGCCCCGGCATGGCGAAGCGCACCATCAGCCGCCGCTGCGCTCTTCGCGGATTTGCCACTTGCCGCCGTTGCGCGCCATCACGAGCGTTTTGGCACTGCTGGTGCTGACGATGTTGGACTTGTAGTACTGGCGGAACTTCACGATGGCCACGCCGTCATCGCCGAAGGAGACCTCGGGCTTTTCGATCTTCACGTCGATGCGCTTGGGGGCCTCGATGCGCTGCTTTCGGCTGGACTCCCATTCCTGGCGCGACTCGCCGCGCGGCAGCTTGAAATCCTTGCCATAGGCGGCGAGGTAGCCTGCG
>CANGUJ010000333.1 GCA_947456845.1 Burkholderiales bacterium
ATAAGTACGGCATTGACAAGGGGGCACAGTCGATGTAAATTGCATACAAAATAGTTGAATGTGGCTGTCGTCACTGCCTGAGAGACCCTTCGGAGAGCTTCATGTTCAAATACAGCAACGCCAAGTCCGGCCGTCATTTCCTGCAGATTCCCGGCCCCACCAACGTGCCGGACCGCATCCTGCGCGCCATCGACCGGCCCACCATCGACCATCGCGGTCCCGAATTCGGCGTGCTGGGCAGGAAGTGCCTGGCCGGCATGCAGGCGATTTTCCAGACCACGCAGCCGGTGGTGATCTACCCCGCCTCCGGCACCGGCGCGTGGGAGGCGGCGCTGGTCAATACGCTTTCGCCGGGCGATGCGGTGCTCATGTACGAGTCGGGCCACTTCGCCACCCTGTGGAAGAACATCGCCGTGAAAATGGGATTCAAGCCCGAATTCATCGAGGGGGACTGGCGCCACGGCGCCGTGCCCGAGGCGATCGAGGCGCGCCTCGCGGAAGACAAGGCGCACACCATCAAGGCGGTGGCGGTGGTGCATAACGAAACCTCCACCGGTTGCGTCTCGCGCATCCCCGAGATCCGTGCCGCGATCGACCGTGCCGGGCACCCGGCGCTGCTCCTGGTCGACACGGTCTCCTCGATCGGCTCGCTCGAATACAAGCACGACGCGTGGGGCGCGGACGTCACCGTCGGCGGCTCGCAAAAGGGGCTGATGCTGCCGCCCGGCATGTCCTTCAACGCCATCTCGGCCAAGGCGCTGGCGGCGGCGAAGAATTCGAAGTCGCTCAAGTCGTTCTGGGGCTGGGAGGAAATGATCAGCATCAACAAGAACGGCTACTTTCCCTATACGCCCAACACCAACCTGCTCTACGGGCTTTCGGAGGCCATCGAGATGCTGGTCGAGGAAGAGGGCCTGGAGAACGTGTTCGCGCGCCATCACCGTTTCGGCGAAGCGACCCGCCGCGCGGTGCGCCACTGGGCGCAGGGCGGCGCGATGGAAATCCTCTGCCAGGACGAGCGCGAGCATTCCGACGCGCTCACCGCCGTGCTGCTCACGCAGGGCCACAACGCCGACGCGTTGCGCCGCGTCATCCTCGAGAACTTCGACATGTCGCTCGGCCAGGGCCTCGGCGAGGTGAGCGGCAGGGTCTTCCGCATCGGCCATCTGGGCGACTTCAACGACCTCACGCTGATGGGCACGCTCGCGGGTGTCGAGATGGGCTTCGAGGTCGCAGGCATCCCTTACAGGAAGGGTGGCGCGCAGGCGGCCATGGATTACCTGGCCGAGTGCGCGAAAAAGCCGGCGTTGAAGGCGGCGGCCTGAATCCGCATGGCCGCGCAGCGTGCCACGGGCAGGCCGGCCGTGGCAAGACGTTCCGGTATCCTGGTGCGTGTTAGTCCGGACGATGATCAGGTCGAGGCCGCCCTCGAGGCATTCGCCCGAGGGACGGATTTCGCAGATGCCCTGCATGTCGCTTCGAGCCGCGATGCGGTCGAGGCCGATTGGGTTACATTCGCGCCTCACCACAACGACGGCGGGGAGCGGCAGCTTGGAGGATCGCGCGACACTCTTGTCGGTGCGTGGCGTCGGGGTTCGCTTCGGCGGCATCGTCGCGCTTGATTCCGTGAGTCTTGATGTGCCGCGCGGCATCGTCTGCGGACTCATCGGCCCGAACGGTGCCGGCAAGACCACGCTGTTCAATTGTCTGTCGCGCCTCTACGAACCGAGCGTCGGCGACATCCTGCTCGACGGCCGGTCCATCCTCAAGCAACCGGTGCATGCCATGGCCGGGCTGGGTATCGGCCGTACCTTTCAGAACCTAGCGATGTTCCGCACCCTTTCGGTCCGGCGCAACATCATGGTCGGCGCGCACAGCGGTTCGCGGGCGGGCTTTCTAGCCAGCGCCTTGCGCCTGCCGCGTGTCAAGGCCGAGGAGACGCGGCTGGCGTCCGAGGCCGACCGCATTCTCGAACTTCTCGATCTCGTCTCCGTGGCGGAGCGTCCGGCCGGCGATTTGCCGTTCGGCATACAGAAGCGGGTGGAACTCGGTCGTGCGCTGGCGTCGCGCCCCAGGTTGCTGTTGCTCGACGAACCGGCGGCAGGTCTGAACCATGAAGAACTCTCCGGCCTGGCTGAGACCATCATCAACCTGCGCAACAGCCTTGGACTGACCGTACTGCTGGTGGAGCATCACGTGAGCCTGGTGATGGCGGTGTCAGACCATGTCGTCGCGCTCAATTTCGGCCGCAAGATCGCCGAGGGTAGCCCGGCGGACATCCAGGCCCACCCCGAGGTGATCGCCGCATACCTCGGCGCGCCGCGTGACAAAGCGGAGCCCCATGGCGCGGCTGCTTGAGGTGCGCGGCCTTACGGCCTTCTACGGCGAAACGCAGGCCCTGTTCGGCATCGACTTCGACCTCGAGGAGGGCGGCATCACGGCGCTGCTGGGTGCCAACGGCGCGGGCAAGACAACCACGCTGCGCGCCTTGTGCGGGGCGGTGAAGATGCGCGGCAGCGTGCGCTTCGCCGACCAGGCCATCGAAGGTCGCGCCACCGAAGACATCGCGCGCATGGGCGTGGCGCATGTGCCGGATGGCCGCGGCACCTTCAGCGCCCTGACGGTCGAGGAGAACCTGAAGCTGGGCGCCTATACCCGGCGCGACCGCGCGGGCGTGGCGGCGGACATGAAGCGCATGTATGCGCGCTTTCCGCGCCTGAAGGAGCGCCGCGCACAGCAGGCCGGCACCCTGTCGGGCGGCGAGCAGCAGATGCTGGCCATCAGCCGCGCCCTCATGCTGCGCCCGCGCCTGCTTCTGCTTGACGAGCCGAGCTTCGGCCTGGCGCCGCTGATGGTGGGCGAGATCTTCGCCATCCTGGGCGAGATCAACAGGGAGGAGGGCGTATCGATGCTGCTTGTGGAACAAAACGCGTCGCTCGCGCTCGAACTGGCGGGCCATGCGTACCTGCTGGAAACCGGTGCGATCGCGCTGTCCGGCCCGAGCGCCGCGCTGCGCCGCGACGAGACGGTGCGCAAGGCCTACCTGGGGTATTGAATGCGCACAGCCACACGCATCTGGAGCCGCACGCCATGGAAGCGCTGATCCAGCAGGTGGTCGCCGGGCTTGCCAACGGCGGCATCTACGCCTCGATGGGGCTGGCCCTGGTGATGATCTACCAGTCCACCCACCACATCAATTTCGCCCAGGGCGAAATGGCGATGTTCTCCACCTTCATCGCCTGGGCGCTGCTGCAGGCGGGCTGGCCCTACTGGGGCGCCTTCGGCGCCACGGTGCTGATCTCCTTCGCGGGCGGGCTGGCTATCCAGCGCATCATCCTGAAGCCGGTCGAGAAGGCCCCGGTGCTGACCAACGTGATCGTCTTCATTGGCCTTCTGGTGATTTTCAATTCGCTCGCCGGGTGGATCTTCGATCACACCATCAAGCCTTTTCCGAGCCCTTTTCCCAAGTTCACCGGCGCGGGCAAGCTGATCTCCGGGCATGATCTCGGGTCGATCGCGGTCATGCTGGTGGTGCTGGCGCTGCTCTATTCCTTCCTGCGCTTCACCCCGGCGGGCCTGGCCATGCGGGCGGCGGCGCAGAACCCGGAGTCGGCGCGTCTGGTGGGCATACGCGTGTCCTGGATGCTGGGCGTGGGCTGGGGGCTGTCGGCCGCCATCGGCGCGGTGGCCGGCATGATGGTGGCGCCGGTGGTCTACCTCGACCCCAACATGATGGGCGGCATCCTGCTGTACGGCTTTGCCGCCGCGTTGCTGGGCGGCATCGACAACCCCTGGGGCGCGGTGATCGGCGGCTTCATCGTCGGCGTGCTGGAAAACCTGCTTGGCGCCTACGTGATCGGCACCGAACTCAAGCTTACCGTGGCGCTGGTCCTGATCGTGACCATCCTCACCATCAAGCCCAACGGCCTGTTCGGCAAGGCCGTGGTGACGCGGGTATGACCGGGACGTCCGCAACGGTAGTGCCCAGGGCCGGCCTGCCCAAGCCTGTCATCCTCGCCCTGGCGCTGGCAGGCCTCGCGCTGATTTTCATCGCCCCCTTCCTGGTCAAGAACTACCGCGTATTCCAGTTCAACCTGGTGCTGATCTATGCGGTGGCCATCCTGGGCCTCAACATCCTGACCGGTTACAACGGCCAGATATCGCTCGGGCATAGCGCTTTCTACGCCATTGGCGCCTACTGCGCGGCGATCCTGATGGACCGCTATGAATGGGCCTACTGGGCCACCATCGCCCCGGCGGCGGTGATCTGTTTCGGGGTGGGCGCCCTGATGGGTTTTCCGGCGCTGCGCCTGGGCGGCCACTACCTGGCGCTCGCTACCCTGGCGCTGGCCCTGGCCACGCCACAGCTGCTCAAGTACAAGAAGATCGAGGGGCTCACCGGCGGGGTGCAGGGCATTGTGCTGAACAAGCCCGATCCGCCGTTCACCTTCGAGCTGTTCGGCAGTGCGCTCAACCAGGATCGCTGGCTGTACTTCATGAGCCTGGCGCTCACGCTCGTGATGTTCCTCATTGCCTGGAACCTGCTACGCGGGCGGGTGGGCCGCGCACTCATCGCCATCCGCGACCATCCCGTCGCCGCGGCCGCCATGGGTGTCAACCTGCCGGTCTACAAGTCGCTTGCGTTCGGCGTGTCCGCTGCGTTTACCGGCGTGGCCGGCGCGATGGGCGCGGTGGTGGTGGCTTTTGTCGCGCCGGACAGTTTTTCGTCCTTTCTTTCCATCACTTTCCTGGTGGGAGTGGTGGTGGGCGGTCTGGGGTCGATTTCCGGAGCGATCTTCGGCGCC
>CANGUJ010000334.1 GCA_947456845.1 Burkholderiales bacterium
ATGAGCCGCCAGCGCTACAAGGGCCTGGGCGAGATGAACCCCTCGCAACTTTGGGAAACCACAATGGACCCTACCGTGCGCCGCCTGCTGCGCGTGCAGATCGAGGACGCGATCGCGGCTGACGGCATTTTCACCACGCTGATGGGTGATGACGTCGAACCGCGGCGGGCGTTCATCGAGGGCAATGCGCTGCGGGCGTTGAACATCGACGCTTGAGAACGGCTGCCACAGTAGTAGCGCACCTTGAGAATCCTCGTCCTGGGCGGCTACGGCACCTTCGGCGCAAGGATCTGCCATGCACTGAAAGACGACGCATCGATCGAGCTTGTCGTAGGAGGTCGTGACGGCAATCAGGCGCGACGGTTCGCCACCGAGTTGGGTCGCGGCGCCGCCGGCGTCGCAATCGATCATTCGAGCCGCAATCTCTCGGTCGAGCTAAAGCGCCTTGGCGTTGAACTGGTGATTCATACCGCTGGCCCATACCAGGGGCAGGGTTACGCGGTTGCGCAAGCAGCTGCGCTTGCGGGAACGCACTACGTCGATCTCTCGGACGGACGACGATTCGTTTGTGACTTTCCGGGCGTGATGGCTGGCGTCTTTCGCAAATCCGGGGGCACCGCGCTAAGCGGCGCCAGCACCGTTCCCGCCCTTTCATCGGCGATCGTCGACGCACTATGCGCGGGTTGGCAACGCATCGATGCCATCGACATTTGTATCGCACCGGCGCAAACCGCGCCTCGTGGCAAGGCGACACTTGAAGGTGTGTTGAGCTATTGCGGTGAGGAAATAAGGGTTTGGCTGGACGGGCGGTGGCAGGTGCGGCGGGGATGGGCGGAGCCCGAGAAGGTCAGCTTCGAACGACTGGCGCCAAGAGCGGGAGCGCTTTGCGACATACCGGATCTCGAGCTGTTACCGCAACGCTATGGTGTTTCTCACCGGGTGATGTTTCGAGCTGCGCTGGAACTGGGTTTGACGCAACGCGCACTCGCGATGTTGGCGGCGCTCCGCGCAAAAGGTCTCGTCGATGATCCCGGGCGGTTGGTGGGTTTCATAAACGCTGCCGCCAATGCGATGAATTTCCTGGGTTCGGCTCGTGGTGGGATGGTGGTACGAGTCGAAGGCCTGGGTGCGAACCGTTCACGGGCTCGGCGGGCTTGGCACCTCGCGGCGGATGACGGTCATGGACCGCAGATTCCCTGCATGGCCTCTATCCTGCTCGCACGCAAGTTCGCCCGCGGCGAGTTATTCCCTAGCGGTGCATTCGCGTGCATGGGTTTCCTTAAACTCGACGATTTCGCACCGGAATTCGCTCACTGGGGCATGGTGACGGATATCATCGATGAGGGCATTGAAGATGGTGCACGGGCGCCTTGAATTTCTCATGCCGGCCCGTGCAGGAGCCGTGTTCGATGCGTTCCATTACCACCACTGGCGGGCACAGTGGGATTCCCTGGTCGGCGAAACGCGGGTCATAGGGGGAGCACCCTGCCCGTTTGTGGATGCAGAGACTGAGAATGCAGGCGCCGGATTATTGGCAATGCTATCGATGCGAACCCGCTTTGTTGCCTATGATAGACCGCGCGTCGCGGCCGCCAGCATGGTGGGTAGGTCCTTCCCGTTCACACGCTGGGCTGCGTCGATGCGCCATCAGGCCGCGGGGCCTCAAACTTCCCTGCTGATCTATACGTATACCTTCGAAGCCGGGCCGACTGCCTTGCGCTGGCTGCTGGAGCCGGTGGTGAAATGGCAGTTTGATCGCCAGACGCGACGCCGCTTCGGCCGATTGCGTGAATTCCTGGCGACCAGAACGACAGAACTTGAGCAATGGCGCTGCCATCTCGATGAAAGGGGCGCAGCAAACGTCGGAATGGAGCAATCCCGTGCCAGGTGAAGTAAACCGAACACGGTTGGGTACACGTCTCGTGTTCGTCCAGTTAGCGCTCGCATTCTTGGCGGCGATGGCATCGACTGCCGCGGTCAACGAACTCTGGTCATGGTTGACTCCACCGGGACAACTGACCACAAGTGCGTCGAACACTGTCGCGTCACCAATCCGTAGTTGATGAACCCGCCGGTTTAAGCGTGCAGAGGCCGCGCGAGAAAGCGCTGTACTCGTCGATCAGGCGGTGCCTGAAGTCGAGGACATCTTGCACTTTGCGTATCTCCCTTGGCTTTCTCGTTGCCTGCTTCGCGATTGACGAGTTGACGGTACGGCCACCCATCGTTCATGTGCTGATTAGCCTGGTGTCATCAATCAGTCTTGCACACGCAGGCCAGGCACTCCTTCACACTTTCGCGCATTGTTCGTTACCAGGGTCATATCGCGGGAGCGCGCGTGCGCGGCGATGAACAGTTCGTGGCTGCCGATGGGTGTACCTGCTTGCTCCAGCATCGAATGTATGTCTGCGTAGTGCTGGTCAGCGGGAGTATCGTCAAAGAGGCGAGCAGTTGCTCAACCCGGTTGGTCAATACGTCTGAGCCCTTTCGCCTGGCACCAAACCGCATCTCGCAGGCCACCACAATGCTGGTGCAGATAGCATCTCGTTCGGTGCTACGCAGTCGCTGCACCAGCACTCCTCGCGGGTTGCGGATCAGGTCGGACAGGATATTCGTGTCCAGCATCCAGGCGAGCTCGGCCTTCACAACGCGTCGCGTGTCTGCGGCGGGCTGTCTTGAGCGTCGGGCAAGCCCTCGTCAAGCGGTTCTTGCGGATGGGCGTAAGGATCAGGCGGTCGCCTTCCTTGCGCATCAGCACCTCGGTACCTTCCATCTCGAACTCGCGTGGAATGCGTACCGTCTGATTGCGGTCGTTGTGGAATAGTGAAGCGCTGCGTTCGGTCACATTGACCTCAGGCGGGGTAGTTGGCATAGGACAAAGCATGTGCCAACTTGTTCGGAAGCGAAATACCGACGCTCGCGCCTACCGCCGGTGCGTACAATGAGGCACTAATCCATGGCGAGACAATGGCAAAGCAAATAGTCGGCATCGACTTCGGCACTTCGAATTCCGCTGTCAGCTACTACACGCCACAAGGCCCGAAGCTGGTCGAACTGCTGCCCGGCCAGCTCACCATCCCGAGCGCCATCTTCGCTGAGGCGGAGTCTGGCGCCTTCCTGTTCGGCAAGCCGGCCATCGAGGCCTACATCAGCGGCTCGGAAGGCCGCCTGCTGCGTTCGCTCAAGAGCATTCTCGGCTCACCGCTGTATGAGTCGCGCACCGAGCTCCACACTGGGCAGGTGGAATTCAAGAAAATTCTCGAACACTTTTTCAGCTATCTCAAAAAGCGCACCGAAGAGGCGCTTGGCAGCGAGGTTCGTGCCGCCGTCATTGGCCGGCCCGTATTCTTTGTCGACGATTCGCCGGAGCGCGACGCGCTCGCCCAGCGGCAGTTGGCGGAGGTGGCAAGGACCTGTGGCCTTGAGGACATCCACTTCCAGTTCGAGCCCATCGCGGCGGCGCTCAACTATGAAACCGGGTTGAACGTCGGGGAACTGGCGCTGGTGGCCGACATCGGTGGCGGCACGGCGGACTTTTCCGTCATCCGGCTATCCCCAGCGCGCCACCTGAAAGATGGCCGCTCAGAGGACATTCTTGCCAACACCGGGGTGCATGTCGGCGGCACGGATTTCGACAAGGCCTTGAGTTTGTACAAGGTGATGCCGCACTTCGGCTACCGTACCCGCATGAAGCGGCGCCCCGAGCTTTTCATGCCGAACGGTCCGTTCGTGGATCTCGCCACCTGGCACCGCATCCAGATGCTCTATACGCGCAGTTCGATCAACTTCATCACCGACCTGAACCAGGATGCGCAACAAGGGGACTTGTTGCAACGCCTCCTCAACCTGGCCAGGCAGCGCACCGGGCACAGGTTGGCCGCCGACGTCGAAAAAGCCAAGATCGACCTCGCCCAGCATGCGGTCGCGACCTTGGTCCCCAACTATATCGACCCACCGCTCGAGATCGTCATGCTGCCGGCGGACCTGGAAAGCGTGTCCGTCAACCTGTGTGTCAGCATCAGCGCGAGCATCCGCAAATGCATTGCAGATGCCGGCGTCAAGGTCGATGACATCCAGACCCTGCTCCTCACCGGCGGCACCACCGCCATTCCGTTCGTGCGCGATCTGTGCCGCAAGGAAGTCCCGAAGGCACGGATGGTCGAGCAGGACCTGTTTGGCAGTGTGGCCTTGGGTCTGGGGGTGGAGGCGAAGGTGCGCGAGTCTGCCCGAGTCTGAACGACCAACCAGTGGTGGCTGTTCAGGCCTCGGCAGCGCCCAATTCCGCCGCCTCCTGCTTCAACCCGTCCAGCATTCGTTCCACCGCGCCCGCCAGCGGCGTCTCGGCGCGATGCAAGGCGTGAATGGTTGTTTGAGTCAGCGCTTCCTCAACCGGCAAGGCCATCAAATTCAGTCGCGCACCGAACAGGGTGACAAAGCGCCTGGGCATCACCGCCACCAGGTCCATGCTTTGCATCAGCGCCAGCAAGGTAGGAAACGACTCGCTAGTCAAGGTGACATCCGGCTCGGGAAGGCCACGCGCGGGCAACTTGAGGTGGCGCGGGTCACCCGGCCCGCCGCGTGGCCCCATCAGGATCCAGCGTGCTTCGGCCAAGTCGGCCAGACGCCGCGCCTTTGCAAGTGGATGGCCCTCGCGCGCCGCTACCACGTCCTGGCTTAGCATCAGCGGGTGGGCCACTACGTCGCGTCCGGTGCCTTCCACCGGTAGCGGGCCAACGGCAATGTCGACCTCGCCAGCGCGTACGAGTTGCAGCGAGCGCGG
>CANGUJ010000335.1 GCA_947456845.1 Burkholderiales bacterium
CCACGTGCGCGAAGGCAGGCATGTGTTTGAGGACCTGACAGTCGACGAAAACCTCATCGCTGCCGGCAATGCCCTGATCGGTCGCGGCCTCAAGCCCGACGTCGAACTGATTTACGAGTATTTCCCGCGGCTCAAGGAGCGGCGCTCGCAGGTGGCCGGCTACCTTTCGGGTGGGGAACAGCAGATGCTTGCGATCGGAAGGGCGCTCCTGGGCAAACCTTCGCTGATGTTGCTCGACGAGCCATCGCTTGGGCTGGCTCCTCTGGTGGTGGAGCAGATTTTCGGCATCGTCGAGCGGATCAATCGCGAGCAGAAAGTGTCAATGCTGCTGG
This sequence comes from Burkholderiales bacterium, assembly GCA_947456845.1. Taxonomy (GTDB): domain Bacteria; phylum Pseudomonadota; class Gammaproteobacteria; order Burkholderiales; family JAEUOS01; genus JAEUOS01. The sequence goes on from CANGUJ010000335.1 coordinate 333, forward strand.
TGGAACAGAACGCGATGGCGGCCTTCGGCATCGCCGACTACGGATACATCATGGAAAGCGGAAGGGTGGTGATCGACGGGCCGACCGCGAAGTTGATGCATGACCCTGATGTACAGCGCTTCTATCTGGGCTATGGCGATAAATCGGACGCGATGGCCAGTTTTCGTGACGTCAAACACTACAAGCGCCGGAAGCGCTGGCTGTCCTGATCATGCCACTCGACCCGCACGCCACCCTGCCAAACAAGCTGCGCTTCTGGGCGCGCGAACGTGCCAGTGAAGTGGCTTTGCGCCAAAAGGATTTCGGCATCTGGGAGCCCTTTACCTGGCAGCAGTTCGAGGAGAACGCGCGCCATTTCGGGCTCGGGCTTGCTGCGCTCGGACTGGGCGAACGAGGGCACGTAGCGATCATCAGCGAAAACCGCAAGGAATGGGTATTCACGCAACTCGGCGCCGGCATGATTGGCGCAGTGACGGTAGGGGTGTATCCGACATCTCCTGCGGCGGAAGTGGAATACCTGCTGGCGTCATCTGATGCCAGCATCGTGGTCTGCGAGGATCAGGAGCAAGTTGACAAGGTTCTGCAGGTTCGTGACAGGCTTCCTCTGCTCAAGGAAATAATCGTGATCGACCCGAAAGGCCTGCGCCACTACAAGGTAGCAGGGCTTTCGACGTTCGCCGATATCCAGTCCCGCGGGGAGGCCTACGCCGCAGAAGTGCCATCCCGGGTTGATGACTGCCTCGCGAGGCAGTGCGAAGACGACATTGCCCTGATGATCTTCACCTCCGGGTCCACGGGGAGGCCAAAGGCGGCGATGATTTCCTACGGCAACGTCAACGCAATGTCGATCGGAACCGACGCCATCTATGGCTGTACGCCGGCAGATTCGACCGTTTCCTATCTGCCGCTTTGCCACGTGGCGGAGCAGATTTACTCGGTTTACCTGCCATTGGCATCCGGTGCCGTGGTGAACTTTGCCGAGAGTCTGCGTACGATTCAGGCCGACCTCCGCGAGATCGCGCCGACACTTTTTCTGGGAGTGCCGCGCATCTGGGAAAAGCTGCATGCTTCGATCGAGATCAAGATCCGGGAAGCAGGGGGCGTGCGGCGTTCCCTGTATCGTCAGGCGTTCGTTGCGGTTTCACCGTTTGCTGGCAAGGCCAGGCACGCGTGGTCGCTGTCAGAACGGTTCATCTTCGCGTTTTGGTACTGGGTCATCCTGCGTTCGCTGAACAACTTCGTGGGGCTGCGACGGTGCCGGCTCGCGCTTTCCGGTGCCGCGCCGATCGCGCCGGAGATGCTGACGTTTTTTCGCGCCATTGGTGTGCAGATTCGCGAGGGCTACGGCATGACTGAAACTGCCGGTGTGGCAGCAGTGCAGCGATCTTCGGCGTCACCGGTCGGCACCGTTGGGGAGCCGATTCCCGGTGTCGAAACACGTCTCGCCGACGACGGCGAACTGCTGGTGCGCGGCCCCACGGTGTTCAAGGGCTACTACCGGAACGAGCTTGCGACGCGCGAGGCAATCGATACCGACGGCTGGCTGCACACCGGTGATGTGGCGCAGATGGTCGGCACGGAGATCCGCATCGTCGATCGAAAGAAGGACATCATGATCACGGCCGGCGGGAAGAACATCACTCCTTCGGAAATTGAAAACGCGCTCAAATTTTCTGCCTATATCAAGGAAGCCATCGTCGTGGCCGACAAACGGCATTTCGTATCCGCGCTGATTCAGCTCGATTTCGAGACAGTCGGAAAATGGGCCGAGGAGACCGGCGTTGCATATACGCACTTCAGAAGCCTGGCCGAGCATCCTCGGGTCAAGGATTTGGTCCAGGCGGAAATCGACGCGGTCAACGCCCGCATGCCGCAGGTCCAGCAGATCCGAAAATTTCATCTCCTGATCAAGGAGCTCGACCACGACGACGGGGAAGTAACTGCCACGATGAAGGTCAAGCGCAAAAGCATTACCGACAAGTACGCAGATGTGATCGAGGAAATGTACGGTAGTCGGAAAGCGGTATGAACAGGTTGGCGTTCAGGCCCGGGGGCGTCGTGGCACATCGGGCCTGCAGTCGGCGAATTTTCATGGGCGCCGAAAATCAACAGGAGCTCTGAATGGATCGTGTTTACATTGTCGGGTCTGCATGCACGACTTTCGGCAAGCATGCGGACAAGTCGTTCAAGACATTGGCGCGAATGGCGTATGTCGACGTTCTTGCAGATGCCGGCCTTTCAGATGGGGAGCTCATCGAACAGGCCTGGTTTGGCAATTGCGGGATGGGGCAATGGGGCCAGGGTGGCATTCGCGGCCAGGTTGTCTTTTCGCCGCTGGTCGAGGAGGGTCTTTTCCCGGAACGGGTTCCCATGGTCAACGTGGAAGGCGGCTGCGCAACGGCTTCGTTCGCGTTTCATGGCGCGTGGAAGGACATCCTGTCGGGCGAAGTTCAGGTAAGTCTGGCGCTCGGCGTGGAAAAGTTGGTCAGCCCGGATCGGCCTGAACGGGTACCCGAGATTTTTGGCACCGCGATCGACCAGTTGGACCCCGCGAATTGGCAGGAGTATTACGCGCGGGCGGGCGCAGAGGCCGGTAAGCCTTTTGAGACCGGGCCCGGTCGGACGGTGTTTATGGATACCTACGCCATGCAAGCGGCTTGGCACATGAAGCGCCACGGAACAACCCAACGCCAGATTGCAGCGGGCGCATCCAAAAACCATTTTCACGGAAGCCTCAATCCGAAAGCGCAGTACCGTTTTGAGGTTTCGGTAGATGACGTCCTGGCTGACCGTGAAATCAGTTATCCGTTGACTCGCGCAATGTGCTCGCCGCTGGGAGACGGCTCCGCCGCAGCCCTCCTGTGTTCCGAGGCGGCTTTGGTGAATTTTCCACGCTCGGTTCAACACCGCGCTGTTGAAGTAAGGGTTTCGACCTTGTCGGGCGGGAAGTATCGTCGATTGGACGAACCCGGGCTCTCCAGGATTGCCGCAGACAAGGCATACGCGAAGACAGGCTTGCGCCCGGCTGACTTTGACTTAGCCGAAGTGCACGATGCGACTTCGTTCTGCGAAATCTATCAATTGGAAATGATGGGGTTCTGCGAGGTCGGCGGTGGCGGCAGGTTGGTCGAGTCTGGCGCGACCCGGCTTGGCGGACGGATTCCGGTCAATGTTTCCGGCGGACTCGTTTCCAAAGGGCATCCGGTTGGCGCAACCGGGCTCTCCATGGTCTACGAGGTCGCGACCCAGTTACGCGGTGAAGCCGGTGCACGTCAAGTGGCGGACGCATCTCTTGGAATTATTGAAAACGGTGGTGGCGTAATGGGTTTTGACGAAGCCGCCTGTGCCATCACCATTCTGGAAAAACGGAAATGACAGCAATTGATTATCGACCAGAAGATCCGGCGATCCTCGCGAATCCTTACCCACTGTTTGCGCGCATGCGCTCTGAGGACCCCGTGCATTGGAGTCCGCGCCTGAAGAGTTGGGTTCTGACGCGTTATGACGACGTGAAACGGGTTTGTCTTGAGCCCGAACGCATGTCATCGGATCGGCTACGGCCGTTTTTCGCCACGGTTCCCAGCGAGGAGTCAAGAAAGATCACGGACATCATTCGCTATCTTTCCCTTTGGATGGTGTTCAAGGATGCGCCGGAACATACGCGGCTGCGCAAACTCACGTCGCGTGTTTTCCACAACAAGTCGATGCAGGCGATGCGTCCTCAGATCGAAACCATCACGCAATGGTTGCTGGAACGAATCGGGGATCGTGACCGGTTCGATTTTGTTGCCGAGTTTGCAGGTCCGTTGCCGTGTCTGGTGATCATGGCGATGCTCGGGATACCGCGCGAGGACCTCGAGAAGGTCAAGTGTATGTCTGACGAGATGGCGTTGTTTATCGGATCTTCCCGGACGTCTTCCGAGAAATACGATACGGCTGAGGCTGCCACTAGGGAAATGGCGGACTTCTTCCGCTATCACATAGCGCTGCGTCGAAGGGCGCCGAGTTCGGATCTGCTGTCGGAGCTTGTGTTTCTTCAGGATGGCAATGACCGATTATCCGAGGACGAATTAATCGCCACGTGCATTCTTCTCCTTTTTGCCGGGCATGAAACGACGACCAACCACATTGCCAACGGGCTGCTTTCGCTGACGCAGTTTCCGGATCAGATGGAAAAGCTCCGCCGGTCCCCAGGATTAACAAGCGCGGCCGTTGAAGAGTTGCTGCGCTTCGAAGGCCCTTCCGGGGCGCAGGTTCGCATCGTCAGCCGTACACACGAGTTGCGCGGCAAGAAATTGAACGAGGGCGATCGTGTGTTCATGATGCTCAATGCGGCTAATCGTGATCCTGAAGCGTATGCATCACCTGATACCCTGGATATTGAGCGCGATGGTGTGCCGCACTTGACCTTTGGCTTCGGGCAGCACATATGTCTGGG
>CANGUJ010000336.1 GCA_947456845.1 Burkholderiales bacterium
CATGCTCGCAACGCCCTTGCCCAGCCTGTTTCACGGCGTGGTCGTCGCCGCGGGCGGGTGGCTTGTGCTTTGGCTGGGCGAGCGGGCGTGGCTCTTGGTGCCGGGCGCGGTCAGCGGCTTCCTTCTGCTGGGTCCGATCGTGGCGACCGGCCTGTATCAGTTGAGCCGGCGCCGGCACGGCGGCCGGCGCGCGGCGCTTTCCCAGGTGTTCTACGCCTGGCAGCGGGGCACGCTTCCGCTGGTAGGCCTGGGGCTTGTGCTTTTCGCCGCCGCCAGCGCGTGGGTCGCCGTCACGGCGGCCCTGTTCATGGCATTTGTGCCGCAGCCGATCGATTCCCTGCGCACGTTTCTGCACTATGCGCTGGCCCAGCAGGGAATCCCGATGTTCACGCTGTGGATGCTGGCCGGCGCCCTGGGGGCGAGCCTGGTGTTTGCCGCCACGGTCGTATCCGCACCCATGCTGCTCGACCGGCGCATCGGGCTCAGGGCCGCGCTCATGACCAGCGTCCGGGCCGTCGGGGACAATCCGCTCGCCATGGCGCTGTGGGCCGCCCTCATCATGTTCGCCTGCGTGCTTTCCGTCATCACCTGGATGGCCGGCTTCCTGATCAGCGTGCCGGTGCTGGGGCACGCGACCTGGCATGCCTATCGCGAATTGGTCGACGCGGACGCCTGGCCGGAGCGCGATTGATGGATGGGCCGACGTTCGGGCTCACCGAGGCGCAGGTAGCGCATTTCGGCCTCACCTGGGGCGTCGGCGGCCTGATCGTCCTGATGCTGTTCGTCATCTGGAGCGTGGCTAAGGAATCCCAGGCGGGACGCCTGGGCACCTTCGTGCTGTTTTTCGTGCTCGCCTTCGGCATTTTCGGATTCCTGATGAAGCAGATCATCCAGTGGTTCATGGGCATCCACTGACGCTACCGGCGGGCGTTTCTTGAGGGTATTCTTGCGGCCTGCATACAAAAAGCCATTGGAGATGAATAGGATGAACATTCCGCGCCGTCGCGTGCTCGCCGCGTCCTCGCTGCTGTTGCCTTTCCGGTTGTCCCGTGCGCAGGAATACCCGTCGCGGCCGATCCGCGTGATCGTTCCTTATGCGCCTGGCGGCACGGACCAGCAGGTCCGCATCATGGCGCCGGTGCTGCAGCGCATCCTCGGCCAGTCGCTGGTCATCGACAATGTCGCTGGCGGCGGCACCATCATCGGGACAAGCGCGGTCCACAAGTCCATGCCAGACGGCTACACGCTCCTGTACACGGGAACGGGGGCGATGTCGGTCATTCCGAACCTGACCAAGACCCCTTATACGCGCAACGACTTCCTGCCCCTGGGCAATGTGATCGGCACGCCGTTCGTGGTGGCCGCACGTCCCGATGCGCCCTTCAGGACGCTGGCCGAGTTTGTCGCCTACGGTCGTGCCAATCCCGGCAGGATCAGCTTCGGCTCTGCGGGGGCGGGCACCACGACGCACATGGCCGGCGAGGCCATCGCCGCGGCGGGGAACTTCAAGATCCTGCATGTGCCATTCCAGGGCATCGGCCCCGCGGTCACGTCGATCCTCGGCGGCAACGTCGATGTGGTGGTCGGCCTGCCCAACGCGGTGATGCCGCACGTCAACGCCGGAAAACTGACCGCGCTGGCGATCACCGGGCCGCAGCGATCCGACCTCATGCCCGGCATCATGACGGTGCGCGAAGGCGGGCTCGACATGACCGACGTGACGAAATTCGGCTTTTTCGCCCCCAAAGGCACGCCGGAGGCAGTGCTGCGCAAGTGGGTGGCGGCCATTCCGGAGGCGATGAAGGCCCCGGAATTCGTCGAAACGACCCGCAGGTCGTTCAACAGCACCATGTATCTCGACCCGGACCAGTTCCGCGCGGTCCTGGATGCCGAGGACAGGCATTTCAGGAAACTGATCGCCGACCTGAAGCTGGCCGAGCCGGCGAAGTAGGGCGGCGCTGAATCAGGCCTGCAGCGTTTCGGCGGGCACGAAGTCGCGCCAGGCGTCCCTGCGGGCGGGCAGGTCGGCGAAGCCCTTGACGCGGTCCGCCGCGCGGCCCACGATGGTCTGAGCGGCGGCATCGTGGGCGTCGAGATAGGTCGCCAGTTCCTCCACGGCCGCACCGAGCACGCCGAAGCCGCCGGTCATCACCGCCGAGCACATCTCCACGGCGCTCGCACCCGCCAGCAGCATGCGCGCCACATCTTGGCCGGAGCGTGCGCCGTTGGTGCCGACGAGCGGATAGTCAGGCCCCATGGCGCGGCGCGAGCGGGCCAGCCAGTAGCAGGTGAGCGGCAGCGCCCACGGACCGCCATAACCGAGGTTGGTGTCGAGCGCGGGCGCCATGCTGTCCAGGTCGGGCAGCATGCCGAGCATGCGTCCGATCATGGTGACGGCGGCAGCCCCGCCGCTGCGCGCCGCCTCTGCCAGCGCGGTGACATTTTCGCTCTGGCCCGTCAGCTTGACCCAGACGGGTATACGCACCGCCCCGGCGACCGCGGCGACCTGTTCACGGATGCTGGCGGCGGCCCGCTCGGTGGCGACGCCGCCGTGTTTCGCTTCGTCCCCGTAGGGCGTGCCGACATTAAACTCGAGCAGCCGGATGCCGGCGGCTTCGTAGGCGCGCGCCAGCGCAACTGCCGCGTCAAGTCCGGCGAGGATGATGCTTCCGGCGACGTAGGCCCCGTCGCCGGCGGCCTCGCGGTCCAGGTCGGCAACGGCTGCAATCCATTCGGCGCAGTCCCGCGGCTGCAGGCCGGAACGGCAAAGCACGCTGCCGCCTTCCCCATGCCAGGGAAGCGGCTCCCAATCCGGACCGGTGCGCAGGTAATCGGTCTGGCCGAGCTGCTCCCGGGCAGCCTGGCTTTCATTGATCGACTTGGCCACGACCACGGCCGCGCCCGCCCGCAGGGCCGCGCGTATGCCTGCCTCGGTCATGACATGTTCGCCGGAGCCGCATATCACCGGGTTCTTCAGCGCCAGCGCGCCCACGCGAACGCCGAGACGCGCAGCGCGCGCGTTCATCGCGCCAGAATCATGGCCGCAGCCCGCTCAGCCACCATCAGGGTGGGGGCGTTGGTATTGCCAGAGGTGATGGTCGGCATCACCGAGGCGTCGGCGATGCGCAAGCCCTGCAGGCCGATCACCCGCAATCGGGAATCCACGACGGCCAAAGCATCATCGGCCATGCCCATCCGGCAGGTCCCAACCGGATGGAAGATGGTGGTGCCGATATCGCCGGCGGCGCGCGCCAGGTCTGCGTCGGACTGCACCTGCGGGCCGGGCAGGAACTCCTGCGGCTGGTACGCCTGCAAGGCCGGCATGCTGACGATGCGACGGGTGAGTCTGAGGGCGGCGGCAGCCACCTTGCGGTCTGCCTCGGTCGACAGGTAGTTGCAGTGGATTTCAGGCTTGGCGGCCGGGTCGCTCGACTGGATTCGTACGTGGCCGCGCGAACTCGGGCGCAGGTTGCATACCGAAGCCGTGAAGGCCGGAAAGGCATGCAATGGGTCGCCGAACTTGTCGAGGGAAAGGGGCTGGACGTGGTATTGCAGGTTGGGCGTGTCGTGCTCGTCGGAAGAGCGCCAGAAAACACCCAGCTGCGAGGGCGCCATGGTCAGCGGACCGCTGCGCAGGAAGGCGTATTCCAGTCCCATCATCGCCTTGCCCCACAAACTGTTGGCCATCGTATTGAGGGTCTTGATGCCGCGCACCTTGAAGGCCATGCGCAATTGCAGATGATCCTGGAGGTTTTCTCCCACGCCCGGCAGCGCATGGGTCACGGCGATGCCGTGCCGGGCCAGCAGTTCCGGGGCGCCGACGCCCGACAACTGCAGCAGCTGCGGCGTGCCTATCGCCCCCGCGGAGAGCACCACCTCGTCGCGCGCACGCGCCAGCCAGGTGGCCGGACCGGTGTCGCCCGCATTGCGCACCTCGACGCCGACGCATCGCGACCCTTCGAAGACGAGGCGCACGGCCTGCGAAAGGCTGCGGATGACGAGATTGGGGCGCTTGCGTACCGGACGGATGAAGGCCTTGCCGGCATGCCAGCGGACGCCGGTCTTCTGGGTGACCTCGAACCGCCCGCTGCCGGCGTTGTTGCCGGTATTGAAGTCCGGCGTGCGCGGGATGCCGGCCTGCTCGGCGGCCTGGGCGAACTGGTCGAGGATTTTCCACGACAGGCGCTGCTCCTCCACCCGGATTTCGCCGCCGCTGCCGTGGAATTGACCGCTGCCGCGATGGCTGTCCTCATGCTTGCGGAAATAGGGCAGCACCGAGTCCCAGGTCCAGGCCGGATCGCCGGTGATCGCCGCCCATTGGTCATAGTCGCGTTTCTGGCCGCGCATGTAGATCATGGCGTTGATGAGGGAACATCCGCCCAGGCCGCGGCCGCGCGCGTAGTGGATGTCCCGTCCGTTCAGCCCCGCATCCTTGGTGGTGCGGAACATCCAGTCCGTGCGCGGGTTGGCGATGCAGTAAAGGTAGCCTACCGGAATATTGATCCATATCCAGTTGTCCTCGCCGCCCGCCTCGAGCAGACAGACGCGCTTGGAGGGATCCGCCGAAAGACGGTTGGCGAGCAGGCAGCCTGCGGTGCCGCCGCCGACGATCACGTAGTCGAATTGTTGCGAGTCCATGAACGGTATTGTACCGGGGCGGGAATTACATCTTCTTACCACTCCGCGTCCGCGCGCGGGTTAGCATCCGTAAAGCCTGCCGCGCTGCGCCCCGTTATATCATCGCGGGGTCCGGCGCCCGGGAGC
>CANGUJ010000337.1 GCA_947456845.1 Burkholderiales bacterium
CGAACTCCGAGCCCATCCGCGCCATGCACTGGATGAAATCGGCGCGCAATCCTGCGCCGAACGCGGGTGGCGGCTCGATGTTGCCCGCATCGACTTCCAGCACCTCGGAGACCGAGTCGACGAGGATGCCGACATCCTGCCGCGCCGCCTCCTGCGCCACCTCGATGATGACGATGCAGGCGCGCTTCCCGGGCACGGCCGCGGCGTTGCCGAATCGCGCCAGCAGGTCGACCACCGGCACGACCGCGCCGCGCAGGTTCAGCACGCCGCGGATGTAGTCGGGCACCATCGGCACGCGCGTGACCGCGCCGAACTGGATGATCTCCTTGATGACATGGATCTCGACGCCGAACAGCTGCTGTCCGACACTGAAGGTGAGCAGTTGCCGGGACAGCACCTCGCCCTCGGCGCTGCCCTGATTGATTCGATTGTTCATGACCGATGGCCTCCCGCGTCAGAATTTCTCGAAATGCGCTTCATCGACGGCTTCGACCGCGGCCGACTGGCTGCGCCCGCGCGACGGCCCCGCCTTGCGCGCACCGCGTTGCGGCTGGACCATCCTGCCGGCGGCGCCCTCCACGCCCACCTGGAAGAAAGCCATCAGCTGCTGGAGTTGCTCCGCCTGGCCCGACATCTCCTCGGCGGTCGCGGCCAGTTCCTCGGACGCGGAGGCGTTTTGCTGGGTGGCTTGGTTGAGCTGGCTCATCGCCGTGTTGATCTGGCCGACGCCGGTCGTCTGCTCCTGGGATGCCGCCGTGATCTCCTGGACCAGGTCTGACGTCTCGCGGATGGAAGGCACCATTTCCTCGAGCAGCTTGCCCGCCTGTTCGGCCACGGTCACGGACGAGCCGGCCAGTTCGCCGATTTCCTGGGCCGCCACCTGGCTGCGCTCGGCAAGCTTGCGCACCTCGGCGGCGACCACCGCGAATCCCTTGCCGTGCTCGCCGGCCCTGGCCGCCTCGATGGCGGCATTGAGCGCCAGCAGGTTGGTCTGGTAGGCGATGTCGTCGACGATGCCGATCTTGGCCGCGATCTGCTTCATCGCCGTCACCGTCTGGGCGACGGCTTCGCCGCCCTGGACGGCCTCCTTGGCGGCCTTGGTGGCCTTGGCGTCGGTGACTTTCGCGTTGTCGGTGTTCTGCGCGATGGAAGCGGCCATCTGCTCGACCGACGAGGTGGTCTGCTCGACGCCGGCGGCCTGCTGGGAGGCGGATTGGGACAGCGACTGCGCGGTGGCGCTGACCTGCTCCGAGGCGCCCGTCAGCGCGTCGGCGGCGGTGCGCACGTCGCTGATGATCTTGGCCAGTTGCAGGCCGGTGCTGTTGGCATCGTCCTTGAGCTTGCCGAACAGGCCCTCATAGTCGCCGGTGATGCGCTGCGACAGGTCGCCCGCGGCCAGGGCGCCGAGCACCCGCACCACCTCGGAGAGCCCGACCTCGCTGGTCTCCATGAGCTTGTTCATGCCGGTGCCGAGGTTGAGGAAGAAGCCCTTCTTGCCGGCGGTGTCGATGCGGCGCGAGAAATCGCCCCGCACCGCGCCGTCGACGACGCCGGCGATCTCGCCTTCCACCGCCACCTCGTCGGTGCGATCCTTCCACTCGACCACCGTGCCGACCCGAGCGCCCTGGTCGTCCACGATCGGATTGGCGATCAGCGAGAAGGTCAGCGTGCCGACCCGGATCTCGGCGTGATGGGTAGAGCGCAGCGCGCCCAGCATGTTGCGCTGGTGCGAGGGGTTCTTGTGGAAAACGTCGATGTTGGCGCCGATCAGGCGGCGCGCGTCGAATTGCGGCAGCGACTTGCGCAACTCCGACTCGTTGGCCGCCAGCATCTCGGCGACCGACTGGTTCATGTAGACGATCTCCATATCCTTGTTGGCGATCATCACGTTGGTGGAGCACTTGTCGAGCGCGTTCTTGATGCGCAGGTTCTCGGTGGCGGCGGTGGCGGCGGCCTTGAAGTTGGCCTGCACGCGGTCGAGCGCCTCGGTGATCTGCGCCTTCTTGCCCGGCAGGCGATCCATCGCCTGCGCGTAGTCGCCCTCGGCGTAGCGGGTGACCACATCGACGACGCGCATCTTCACGGCGATGTGGGAGGCCACCAGGGCGTTGGCGGTCTGCGCGATGCGCCGATACGCCACAGGCAATGTCGCCACCGGCAGCACATGGTCGATCATGCCGGCCTCATGCTGGCGCGACATCTCCTCCAGCGCGCCCTCGAACTGCGCCAGCTGCGCGGCCTGGCAGCGCAGCGCGAACCAGCTCGAGGCGACCGTGGCGAAGGCCGCGAGCAACGTGACGCCGATCATCAGCGGGGCCGAATGGGTCTGCGAGCCCAGGCCGATGAGCCCGAGCATCAGGATGACCGGCGTTGCGTAGGCAACCACCTGGCCGGTTGAAACGGAGTACTGTTTCTGCATGGTCGTTTTCTCCTCGTGGTGGGCGATGTGTTCCTGCATGGTGCGGGCGAGCAGTCCGTATGTCTCGGACCACGCCGCCCGCACCTCCGGCGTGAAATCCGACTTCAATCCCTGTTCGAGGGTCCACAAGAGGGCCGCGCCCACCGTCTCGTAATCCGCGGGCCTGACGCCGTACCCGGCATGCCGTGCCCCCAGGGCGCGCAGCATGGGCAGCAGCGCATCCGGGTCGCCAAGCGCGCCGACCGCCATGCCGATCATGGCCATCAGCCGGCGCCCCTGCGCGGCCATGTCGCCGCGGAACAGCCGGGTGAGCGCCGGGTCGAGTTCGAACAGCCGGCGGTAGAACAGCGCGGCAGCGCTGTCCGCGAGCGGCGTCAGCCTGGCGAAGCTTTCCTGCACCAGCAGGACCTGTCTTGGATTCATGATTCCTCCATGGGCGGGACGCGATTGGCGCCCGCCGTGTACGTCGGTTCGGCTGCCTGCAACCCGGCGCCGGTCCCGTGCGACCGCGCGCGGTCGGGCGCCGGCGCGCGCTCATGCATGGCCCACAGGTCGGCATGGAATCCCAGGCCGAAACGCGCCAATCCGTTCAACCAGGCTGCCGCGCCAAGGCCATCGGGCAAGCCGACCGGGACGAGCCGGCCGGCGCGCGCTCGCGCATTGCCGGGCGCCATGCCTGCGATCCGGACGGGGCGCATCATGTTTCCTGCAGCGCGCGGTCGGCCGGCGCGCGGGCCAGGTTCGCCAGGGAGGCGATGTCGAGGATCAAGCCCACCTCGCCGGACCCGAGGATGGTCGAGCCTGCGATGCCGCGCACGTTGCGGAACATCTTGCCCAGCGGCTTGATCACGGTCTGGAATTCACCCAGCAGGTGATCGACCACCAGCCCGGCCTTCTCCGCCCCGTTCCTGACCACCACCACGCTCTGCCGCGCCGACGCTGCACCGCCGATGCCGAACATGCGCCGCAAGGAAACGACCGGCAGCGCGGCATCGCGCAAGGCCATCATTCCGGTGGCCGCCCGGGCAGCGCCTTCGATGGCGGGCGCGCCGTCGATGCATTCGATCACCCGGTCGAGCGGAATGACGAAGAAACATTCGCCCACCCGCACCAGGAAGCCGTCGATGATGGCCAGGGTCAGGGGCAGGCGGATCTCGACGGTCGTGCCGCGGCCGCTGAGGCTGCGCAGGTTGACGGTCCCGCGCAGCCCTTCGATGTTCCGGCGCACCACGTCCATGCCCACGCCGCGGCCCGACAGGTTGGTGACCTGCTCGGCGGTGGAAAATCCGGCCTCGAAGATCAGGTTGTCGATTTCATGGTCCGCAAGGGTCGCGCCGGCGGCCACCAGGCCTTTTTCCAACGCCTTGGCAAGCACCTTGTCGCGGCGGATACCGCGTCCGTCATCCTCGATGCGGATCAGGATGCCGCCCGAGTCGTGGCATGCGGACAGGCGCACCGTGCCGCACGGCGGCTTGCCGGCGGCGACGCGCTCCTCGGGCGTCTCCATGCCGTGATCGAGGGCGTTGCGCACCAGGTGCATCAACGGGTCGCCGATGTGCTCGACCACCGACTTGTCCAGTTCGGTGTCCGTGCCGGACATCTCCAGGGTGACCTCCTTGGAGAGTTCGGTGGCGACGTCCCGCACCACCCGCTTGAAGCGCGCGAAGGTCTCGCCGATCGGCACCATCCGCAGGGACAGGGCGCCGTTGCGGATTTCCTCGATCAGGCGCCCCATCGAGAGGGTCGACTCGATCAGCGGCGAATGGTTGAACTGGCGCGCCTGGATGGTGGTGCCGGCGCTGGCGATCACCAGTTCGCCGACCAGATTGATGAGCTCGTCGAGCTTGTCGGCGCGCACGCGCACATAGCGCGCCTCCTCGGCGCGCGCCTCGCGCGTCCTGGCCTGCTTGTTCAGGGCGGCATCGACCGCGACGGCCGGCACGAGCCGGTTGCCCACCAGGACCTCGCCCAGCGGCATGCGCACGCCGGCCGATGCGCCGGCTGCCTGCTCGGCCAGCCCGGTTTGCAGTTCGTCCCGGGTCAGGGCGCCGCAGCCGACCAGGATTTCCCCGAGATGCTTGCTGCCGTCGCCCGCGCTTTCGATCAGGCCGATCACATCGGCCACCTTGCGTCCCGGCGCAAGGATGCGCAGCAGGCATGCCTCCTTGACGAGGTCGAACGCCGCTTCGATGTCCTCCTTGCGGCCGGGACCGCACAGCAGCACCTCGAACTCGAGATGGCAGCTCTCCGGATCGAGGGCGTCGATGGACGGGATCGGCTCGCAGAAGATTCTCGATGCCTTCACCTCGCCCAGGGTGGACAGGTAGCCGATCACCGAAAGCG
>CANGUJ010000338.1 GCA_947456845.1 Burkholderiales bacterium
GCCATCCGCTGCTGCGCGAGCGTACCGACAGCCCACCGCCGAAGAACGGCCGTGAGGCGCAGGTGAGCGCGCGGCATGCGGTGGCGGTGAGCCTCGTGCGGGGGAAGGCGGGGCTCGATGAGTTCAGCGATGCTTGCGTGGCGGAGGCGGGGTTGCGGCCGGTTGGCGACAGGCTCAAGTTTCTTGACGATGCCGGCTACAGCGTCGAATCCGCCTCGATCGCGTTGCACATGCGCGGTGGCGCAAACTATTCGCACCACATCAGGGCCGCCCGCGGCGGCCTGGGCCATCCCCTGCGCGACGAAGACCTCACGCAAAAGCTTGAAACGCTCGCCGCCTGGGGCGGCTCGGGGTGCCCACCGCTGCCGCTAAAGCAGGCGCTGTGGTCCCTCGAGACATGCGCCGAGGCAGGCTCGGCGATGCGGCTGAGCCGAGCAAGCGCTTAAGCGCCCACTCGTTCGAGAAAACGCCGCAGCACCCGCGCGCACTCCGCCGCGTGCGAAAACGGCAGCCCGTGCTTGGCATGCTCGAACACCTGGAAAGACGAGTGCGGCAACAGGCTGTGCAACTCCGCCATCACAGACACGGGAATGAAGGGACTACCGTCGCCGTGCAGCAGAAGCGTCGGGCAGAGGATGTCCTTGAGCGAGGCGGTGAGGTCCGTTCCGACCAGCACGGCCAGGGCATCGAGGATCGAGTCGCGCGTCCACCTCTCCTGCGCCTGTGCGAACCACGCGCGCTCGGCCGGGTCGAGCGCATCGTCATGAAACCGGCCGCGCATGAACTCGTCCGACCAGGCCTTGATGCCCTGGGTATCGATGCGGTCGCGCCACTCGTTCGCCCGCCGGACCGTGGAGCCGATATGGGCGCCATTGCTCACGGTCAGCGTCCTGATCCGCTCCGGCATGGTCAGGCCGCACTTCAGGACCACCGTCCCCCCGATCGATTCGCCGACCAGATGAAAACGGCCCAGTTCCGCGGCATCCGCAACGGCCCTGACGTCATCCACCAGGAGATCGAGCGACCAATCGAACCGCACGTCCGGATCGTGCGACTTGCCGTATCCGCGCATGTCGAACACGACAACCTTGTACCGGTCGCTCAGCGCGGGCAGCCATTTGCGCCAAATGCCGGGCGAGGCGCCAATGCCGTGGTGGAAGAGGATCGCCTCACCCGGCGCGCGCCATGGCGCGACCTGATCGATCACCTCAAAGTGCAGCTTCCCGGATTTGGTCAGCGCATACGGCATGGTTTGCCTCCAACCAACGCAACGAACGATTGGGTTACTGCATCAACCCAACGTCGGCATATTCAACCGCGGCCCCACCTCCGTCGTCGTCCACCGCGTCGTCACCACCTTCGGCCGCGTGTAGAACCGCACCCCGTCCATCCCATGCACGGAGTAGTCGCCAAACAGCGAAGCCTTCCACCCGCCAAACGAGAAAAACGCCATCGGCACCGGGATGGGCACGTTCACGCCCACCATGCCGACTTCGATCTCGGTCTCGAACCGGCGGGCCGCGCCGCCTGAGGCGGTGAAGATCGCCGTGCCGTTGGCGTAGGGGCAACTGTTCACCAGCTTGATGGCGTCTTCCAGCGTATCCACGCGCAGCACGGAGAGCACCGGGCCGAAGATCTCGTCCTTGTAGATGCTCATGTCGGTCTTCACGTGGTCGAAGAGCGTGGTGCCAAGATAGAAGCCGTTCTCGTAGCCGGGTACCACCTTGCCACGGCCGTCCATCACCAGCTTGGCGCCTTCCTTCTCGCCGGCGTCGATGTAGCTCTTCACCTTGTCGCGGTGCTGCCTGGTCACCAGCGGGCCCATTTCCACGCCGGCCTTGTTGCCGGGGCCGACTTCGATCTTGAGCGCTTTCTCTTTCACCTTGGCCACCAGCGCGTCGCCCACGCCACCCGCCGCCACGACCACCGAGATGGCCATGCAGCGCTCGCCGGCGGAGCCGTAGCCGGCACCCACCAGGGCATCGGCCGCGAAGTCGAGGTCGGCGTCCGGCAGCACGACGGCGTGGTTCTTCGCACCGCCCAGGGCCTGCACGCGCTTGCCGTTCTACGCGCAGGGCTCATAAATGAATAACGCAATCGGCGTGGAGCCCACCAACGAGATGGCCTTCACGTCCGGGTGGTGGAGCAGGCTGTCCACAGCTTCCTTGTCGCCATGCACCACGTTGAACACGCCGTCGGGCAGGCCGGCTTCCTTGAACAACTCCGCCATGCGCATGGAGCAGGAAGGCACCTTCTCCGAGGGCTTCAGCACGAAGGTGTTGCCCGTGGCGATGGCCACCGGGAACATCCACAGCGGCACCATCGCGGGAAAGTTGAAGGGCGTGATGCCGGCGCACACGCCGAGCGGCTGGCGCAGGGTGTGGCAGTCCACATCGGTGCCGACGTTCTCGGAATGCTCGCCCTTTTGCAGGTGCGGGATGCCGCAGGCGAATTCGATCACCTCGATGCCGCGCGTCACCGAGCCCACCGCGTCGGGCACGGTCTTGCCGTGTTCTTCGCTCGCGAGCACGGCCAATTCGTTGATGTTGGCCTGCATCAGCGCCAGAAACTTCTGCATCACGCGCGCGCGGCGCAGCGGCGGGGTGGCGCGCCAGGCGGGAAAGGCCGCCTTGGCGGCCTGCACGGCGGTGTCGATGTCCTTGGCATTGGCAAAGGCCACGCGCTTGGTCACCGCGCCCGTGGCCGGGTTGGTCACCTCGCCGCTTCGGGTGCCGGTGGCCTCGACGCGCGCATTGTTGATCCAGTAACCGACGGTGGGGGTAAGCAGGGCGTTGTCTACGGGCTTGTTCATGATGGGTCCTGGGGGTGTGGGGCGTGGCTGCCGCGGATTGGGGATTCGGTTGCGCAAGGGACTTGAGCGGAGATGGTATATGAAGACGCCCGCCGTCAATGCCGGCCCGGATTCTAGCGCCGGCCCGCACCGCGCCGCCGCCTCCGACCTCGCCGCTTGATTCACGTCAAGCGCCCTGCCGCAGGCGCGGTTTAGGCTTGTCGTCTCGTTGCGCCCGCCGCCCGCCTGCATGCCCGCCCAGCCTGCTTCTCCCGCCACGCCCGACGCGGTGTTCCGCGCGCGCGGGGTATGCAAGACCTATCGCATGGGCGAGGTGGAGGTGCATGCGCTCAAGCACATCGACCTCGATCTCTACGCCGGCGAACTGGTGGTGCTGCTGGGCGCCTCCGGCAGCGGCAAATCGACCCTGCTCAACATTCTGGGCGGACTCGACCGGCCCACTGCCGGCAGCGTGCATTACCGCGACCACGACCTCACCGCCGCCGGCGACGACGAGCTCACGCGCTACCGGCGCGAACATGTCGGCTTCGTCTTCCAGTTCTACAACCTGATTCCCAGCCTCACCGCCGCCGAAAACGTGACCCTGGTCACCGAGATCGCCGCGCATCCGATGGACGCGGGCACCGCGCTCGCCCTGGTGGGCCTGGCCGACCGCGCCGGGCATTTCCCCGCGCAGCTCTCCGGCGGCGAGCAGCAGCGCGTCGCCATCGCCCGCGCGGTCGCCAAGCGGCCCGACGTGCTGCTGTGCGACGAGCCCACCGGCGCGCTCGACTATCCCACCGGCAGGCTGGTGCTCGAAGTGCTGGAACGCGTCAACCGCGAACTGGGCACCATCACGGTGGTGATCACCCACAACGCGGCCATCGCCGCCATGGCCGACCGCGTGATCCGCATCGGCAGCGGCCGCATCGTGGAAGACTTCCGCAACGCCATGCGCGCCGCGCCGGCGGACCTGGCATGGTGAGCGTATCGACGCGCATGCTGGTGCGCGACCTCTGGCATCTGCGCGGCCAGGTGGTCGCCGCGGCCCTGGTGGCGGCCTGCGGCGTGGCCGCGCTGGTGGCCACGCGCAGCACCTACCACTCGCTCATGGAGGCGCAGGCCGACTACTACCGGCAACAGCGCTTCGCCGACGTGTTCGCGCGGCTGCACAAGGCGCCCGAGGACCTGGCGCAATCGATCCGCGCCATTCCCGGCGTGGCCGGGGTGCAGACCCGGGTGGTGATGGACGTCACCCTCGACGTGCCGGGCCTGGCCGAGCCGGCCACCGCGCGGCTGGTTTCGCTGCCGGCGCGGCCGGAGGACATGCTCAACGGGGTGTTCCTCGCCGCCGGACGCCAGGTGGCGCCCGGCGCCGACGGCGAGGTGCTGGCCAGCCAGGCCTTCGCCGAGGCCAACGGCCTGAAGCCCGGCGACCGGCTGGGCGCCATCCTCGACGGGCGCTGGAAACGCCTCACCATCGTCGGCATCGCGCTTTCGCCCGAGTACATCTACGAGGTCGGGCGCGGCATGCTGTTTCCCGACAATCGCCGCTTCGGCGTGCTGTGGATGGCGCGCGAGGCGCTCGGCCCGGCCTTCGACATGCAGGGGGCCTTCAACGATGTGGCGCTCGCGCTGGCGGGCGGCACGCCCGAGGCCGACGTGCTGGCCCGACTGGACCTCCTGCTGCAGCGCTACGGCGGGCTTGCCGCGCATGGCCGCGCCGAGCAGGCCTCGCACCGCTTCCTCACCGACGAGCTGGCCGAAATCCGCATCATGACCAGTTTCATCCCGGCGCTGTTCCTGTGCGTGGCCGCGTTCCTGCTCTACGTGACCCTGGCGCGCCTGGTGACGCTGCAGCGCGCGCAGATCGGTCTGCTCAAGGCATTCGGCCATACCGATGCGGCGGTCGGGGCGTACTACCTGCAGTTCGCGCTGGCGACCGTCGCC
>CANGUJ010000339.1 GCA_947456845.1 Burkholderiales bacterium
ATGCCCTTGCCGACAAAGGTCTCGACAACGGCGGCATCGATGTCGGGCAGCGCGCATTCGGCCAGGGCCAGGCTGGCTGCAGCGGCCAGGTCAGGCGAGGTGTGCAGCAGGGTCCCGTCGAGGTCGAACAGCACATGGCGGCACGCCGGAACAGGCGCGGGCGACAGGGAAGCGATCGGCATGGGTCGGAGGCGGTCAGCGCGGTCGCGGCGGCGCGACCTGATACCGGGCTTTTCTCAACGAGGTATGCGCATCGCCGGCCGGACGCCTGGCGACGATCTCGGGTCGGGATGCGTGGACGCACAGCCTGCTGCGCATGCGGGGGCCCGGGCGGCTTACCTGGACGGAATCGAGCCGCGCGCCTGCGCCGGCCGCATGAAATCGAAGTCCGCGCCCTTGTCGGCCTGCATCACCGTTTCGAGGAAGAGCTTGCGATAGCCGCGCTCCGCGGTAGGCACCTTGACCGGATTGGCCGAGGCGCGCCGTGCGAGTTCCGCATCCGCGACCAGCAGCGTCAGCTCGCGCCTGGCCACGGACAGGCGGATGCGGTCGCCGTTCTGCACGAAGGCCAGCGGCCCGCCCACGGCCGACTCGGGCACCACGTGCAGCACAATGGTGCCGAACGCGGTGCCGCTCATGCGGCCATCGGAAATGCGCACCATGTCCTTGACGCCGGCCTTTGCCAGCTTGAGCGGGATCGGCATGTAGCCCGCCTCGGGCATGCCGGGTGCGCCCTTGGGGCCGATATTCTTCAAGACCAGAATGTCATCGGCGTTGACATCAAGGTCGGGCAGATCGATGCGCGCGGCCAGGTCTGCCGCGTTCTCGAACACCACCGCGCGTCCTTCATGTTCCATCAATGCCGGGTTGGCGGCAGACTGCTTGATGATGGCGCCGCCGGGCGCGAGGTTGCCTTCGAGCACGGCGATGCCGCCCTCGCGGTAGATGGGGTTGGCCGCCGAGCGCACCACGTCCTGCTTGAAGCCGGGGCCGGCCCGCTCGATCTCCTCGCCGAGCGTGCGGCCGGTAACGGTGAGTGCGTCCAGGTGCAACAGGGGTTTCAATTCGCGCAGCAGGGTGGCCATGCCTCCGGCATGATGGAAATCCTCCATGTAGTGCTGGCCGGAGGGCTTCAAGTCAAGCAGCACCGGCGTTTCGCGCCCCATGCGATCGAGCGCCCTCATGTCGATGTCGTAGCCCATGCGCCCGGCAATCGCCGTTAGGTGCACGATGCCGTTGGTGGATCCGCCGATCGCCAGCAACACCCGCATGGCGTTCTCGAAGGCCTTGGCGGTGAGGATCTTGTCGATGGTAAGGCGGTTGCGCGCGGCCTCGACGGCCAGCACGCCGCTCTGCTCGGCGGCGCGCATTCGGTCCGCCGTCACCGCAGGCGGCGACGCCCCGCCGGGTACCGTCATGCCCAGTGCTTCGGCAATGCAGGCCATGGTGCTGGCCGTGCCCATCACCGAGCAGGTGCCCACCGAGGCCACCAGCTGGTTGTTGACGTCGGCGACTTCCTCAGCATCGATCTCCTCGGCGCGGAACTTGGCCCAGTAGCGCCGGCAATCGGTGCAGGCGCCGACACGTTCGGAGCGGTGCGACCCGGTCAGCATGGAGCCGGTGATCAGCTGCACCGCCGGCAGCCCCGCCGAGGCGGCCCCCATCAGCTGCGCCGGCACGGTCTTGTCGCAGCCGCCGATCAGAACCACCGCATCCATCGGCTGGGCGCGCAGAAGTTCCTCGGTATCGATGGACATCAGGTTGCGCAGGTACATCGAGGTCGGCGCGGTGAAGCTCTCGTGAATGGAAATAGTGGGAAAGTCCATCGGCAGGCCGCCGGCCATCAGGATGCCGCGCTTGACGGCCTCGATCAGTTGCGGGGCGTTGCCGTGGCAGGGGTTGTAGGCGCTGCCGGTGTTGGTGATGCCGATCACCGGCCGGTCCAGGGCGCGATCGGTATAGCCGGCGCCCTTGATGAAGGCCTTGCGCAGGAACAGCGAGAAGCCGGCATCGCCGTAGCTGGTCAGGCCCTTGGACATGCCGGCGGGCCGGCCCTCGCCTGCGGCATTGTCGGCGGGGGCTTGCGGTGTGCTGTCGTTGCTGGACATGGGCGGGGTCTCTCGTGATAGGTCTTCTATGGGCGCGGCGCGATTTTGCATGATTATCGCGCCGCTGCGCCCCGGCGCCGGCATGCGGGCGCCGGTGGAGATTAGCGTTTTGCCGGAAAATAGGAGTTCCACGACACCTCCTCCCCCACAGCCATGGCCGCCATACCTCTGTTCCACCTTGCCTTCCCCGTACGCGACATCGCCGAAGCCCGCGGTTTTTACGGAGGCCTGCTGGGCTGTCCGGAAGGACGCAGCGCCCCGGACTGGGTCGATTTCGATTTCTACGGGCATCAGGTGGTGGCGCACCTTGCGCCGGATGAGTGCGGCTCGGCCGCCACCAATGCCGTCGATGGGGATGCGGTGCCGGTGCGCCACTTCGGCGCGATTCTGTCGATGCAGCAATGGCAGGCGCTGGCCGACAAGCTCTCCGCGGTCGGCACCCGGTTCATCATCGAACCGCACATCCGCTTCAAGGGCGAAGTCGGCGAGCAGGCCACCATGTTCTTCCTGGACCCGTCGGGCAACGCGCTGGAGTTCAAGGCGTTCGCCGACATGAGCCAGGTGTTCGCCAAGTAGGAAAGCCGCCGCTGCCTGTGCCTTCTTCTCCTTCACCGAGCCCGCTTCCATGTCCATCCAGCCGCGCCTGAAAGGCGTCTTCTCGCCCGTCCTGACCCCGTTCAATGCCGATCATTCGCCCGACCCGGACCGGTTCGCGCGACATTGCCGCTGGCTCATCGATCAGGATGTCGGCCTGGCGGTGTTCGGCACCAATTCGGAAGCCAATTCATTGTCGGTCGGCGAGAAGCGCGCCCTGCTCGAGGCGCTGGTCGCCTCCGGCATTCCGCCGGGACGGCTGATGCCGGGCACCGGCGCCTGCGCGCTGCCGGACGCCGTCGAACTCACCCGCGCGGCGGTCGCGGCCGGCTGCGGCGGCGTACTGATGTTGCCGCCGTTCTACTACAAGGGTGTCAGCGACGAGGGCCTGTACCGCGCCTTCGCCAGCGTGATCGACCAGGTCGCCGATGTACGGCTGCGGGTCTACCTGTACCACATACCGCCGGTGTCGAACGTGCCCATCACCTTCAACCTGATCGAGCGATTGCTCAAGCGCTATCCGGGCACCATCGCCGGCATCAAGGACAGTTCCGGCGACTGGCCGAACACCCGCGGCATGCTCGAGCGCTTCCAGCCGCAGGGATTCGACGTGTTCGCCGGCAGCGAGAGCTTTCTCCTGGCCAACATGCGCGGCGGCGGTGCCGGGTGCATCACCGCCACCGGCAATGTCAACCCGGGGCCCATCGTCAAGCTCTTCAAGGAATGGACGCTCGCCGATGCCGACGCCCAGCAAGCGGCCCTTGACACCACGCGCGCCGCGTTCGCGCGTTACCCGATGATCCCGGCGATGAAGGCGGCGATCGCCTGGAAGTCCGGTCGCGCGGACTGGGGCACGGTGCGCCCTCCCCTGGTGGAACTGGATGACGATCAACGCGCCGGCCTGCGGCAGGCGCTCGACGCGGCGGGTTTTGTACTGCCGAACGCCGGGGCGCTGGCCTGAGCCGTGCGCGTGGCGCCGGCGGCGGCCACCCGCACGCCGGCTCAGAGCGCGCCGAGTTCCGCGCGCATGGCGTCGATCACGGCGCGATAGTCCGGCGCGCCGAATATCGCCGATCCCGCCACGAAGGTGTCCGCGCCGGCCGCGCCGATGGCGCGGATGTTGTCGGCCTTGACGCCGCCATCGACCTCGAGCCAGATGTCCCGGCCGCCTGCGGCGCGATGGGCATCGATGCGCGCGCGCGCCGCCTTGAGCTTGGCAAGCGCCTCGGGAATGAATGTCTGCCCGCCGAACCCAGGATTGACCGACATGATGAGGATCAAGTCCAACCGGTCCATCAAGTGGTCCAGGTAGTGCAGGGGGGTGGCGGGATTGAACACCAGGCCGGCCTTGCAGCCGGATTCGCGGATCAAGCCGAGCGTGCGGTCGATGTGCTCGGAGGCCTCGGGATGAAAGCTGATGATGTCCGCGCCCGCCTTGGCGAAATCGGGAATGATGCGGTCGACCGGCCGGACCATCAGGTGCACGTCGATGGGCGCCGGCTTGCCGTCCTTGACCGCATGCGGGCGCACCGCCTCGCACACCATCGGGCCGATGGTCAGGTTGGGCACGTAATGATTGTCCATCACGTCGAAATGGACCACATCGGCGCCGGCGGCCAGCACGTTGCGCACCTCCTCGCCCAGGCGGGCGAAATCGGCGGAAAGGATCGAGGGGGCGATGCGGAAAGTCACCGGACGGTCACCGTAGAATGGTCGGGCGCGGATTCTACCGCCGGCGCCCGGATTGTGCGCCCGCCGCGACCATGACCGACACCCGCCCGCCCATTCCATGCTGATCGCCGCAGTCGACATCGGTACCTCGAGTACGCGTGCCCTGCTCTTCGAGGACGCGCGCTTCAGCGGCCTGGACGCCGCCGTCGAATACCCGCTGCGCTCGCCTGAGCCCGGGGCCGCGGAGCTCGACCCCGCGGTCGTGCTCGACGCCCTGCTCGACTGCCTGACGCGACTGGCCAGGCAAAGCCCGGCGCGCATCGACTGCGTG
>CANGUJ010000340.1 GCA_947456845.1 Burkholderiales bacterium
AACCCCGACCTGGGCGACTCCGCCATCTGCGAAACCGCGGGCTATGGCGGTTTCTCGCTGGCCGCCTCTCCGGCGCTGACGCTGCTGGTGGGGGGCTCGGTGGCCGACGCGAACCATTTCTCCCGTCTCATGTACAGCATCACGACGACCCGCAATCCGGCGCTGTCGCTGCCCAACCTGGAATTCGACGGCGCGCCGACCGGAATCGACGTGCGCAAGGTGGTCGATACGGGTATCAGACCGGTGGTGACCACCGGCATCGCGCATAAGCAGGCTGGCATCGGCCAGATCGGTGCCGGCATCGTGCGCGTGCCGATGGCGTGCTACACGCGTGCGCTGGAAGCGCTGGCGTCCCGTTATCTCGCGGACTGAATCCGGCGGCGCATTGCCTTGTTGGTATAGTGTGGACGAGGGCCTTGTAAGCAACGCGGGAACGGGATGCAGCCAGGCGGGAAGACATGACAGAACTCAACTTCCACCGTTACTCCTCACGCTCGCCCAACACCTTCGACTTCGTTCCCGCCGCCCTCGTCATCGCCGGCTGGACCGGGCGCGATCGGGAAGCCCTCGAGCATCATGTCGTCGAACTGGAAGCCCTTGGGGTTCGCCGCCCCTCTTCGATGCCGGTCTACTACCGGGTATCCACTGAGCGCCTGACCCAGGACGCCGCCATCGAAGTGATCGGCGACGCATCCTCGGGTGCAGCCGAACCCGTACTGTTTTCGATGCCGGACGGCCTGTGGCTCGGCATAGGCTCGGATCACACCGACCGCAAGCTCGAAACCGTCTCGGTGGCGATGTCCAAGCAGGTATGCAGCAAGGTGATCGGCCGGCAGCTGTGGGATTGCCGTGAAATCGCCGGGCATTGGGATGAATTGATCGTCCGGTCGCGCATTCCGGCCGAAGGCGGCGCCGGGCCGGTGCTCTATCAGGAAGGGCGCCTGGCGCAGATACTGCCGCCCAAGACCCTGGTGGAGGGCCATGCCGGCCCGAAGGGATTGCCGGTCGGCACGGTGTTGTTCTGCGGCACCTTTCCCGCCATCGGAGGCATACGCCCGGCCGCCTGGTTCGAGATGGAAATCGAGGACCCGGTGCTCAAACGTTTCCTGCGTCATCGCTACCGTATAGACGTGCTGCCGGCCGTCGAATAGGCCGCCCGGGACGCGGGCGCGCCGCCGGGCGCCTCGCCCTGCCGGCTTCAGGTTTGCTCGCGAAATCCGTGCTGTTCGACGCGCGGCAGGCGCAGGTAGTCGACCGTCTGCATTTCCTCGATGCGGCTGACCGTGCGGGAGAACTCGTGCGTCAGGGCGCCCTGGGTGTAGAGTCTGTCCGCCGGCACCTCGGCGGCGATGATCATCTTGACGCGTGCGTCGTACATCACGTCGATCAGCCAGGTGAAGCGGCGCGCCTCCGCCGCCTGCCGCGGACCCATTTCAGGCACGTCCGAAAGCACGATGGTGTGGAAGCGGCGTGCCAGGTCCACGTAATCGGTGTACGAGCGAGGGCCGCCGCACAGCGTCTTGAAATCGAACCAGACGACGCCGCCGGCCCGGCGCATGTAGTGGATGGTGCGTCCCTCCACGTCGAGCGGCTGATGCTCGTCGGCGACTTCGGCGATGCGGTCGAACTCGGCGGCGAGCGCGCGGTCCGTATCGTCGGTGATCGGCGTGTGATAGACCTTGGCCGACTCGAGGGCGCGGCGCCGATAGTCGACGCCGGCGTCGACGTTGATGACCTCCAGCCGCGCCTTGATGAGTTCGATCGCGGGGAGGAACTGGGCGCGCTGCAAGCCATCCTTCCACAGGAGGTCCGGATGGTAGTTCGAGGTCATGCAAAGCATGACGCGGTTCTCGAACAGGTGATGCAGGAGCCGCCCGAGGATCATGGCGTCGGCGATGTCGTTGACATGGAACTCGTCAAAGCAGATCAGGCGGTATTTTTCGGCGATATCGCGGGCAAGCAGCCTGAGGGGATCCTCCTCCCCCTTCAATTCATCCAGGGCCTGATGGACGTCGCGCATGAAATGGTGGAAGTGCACGCGCCGTTTCTTCACCAGCGGCACGCACATGTAGAAGCTGTCCATGAGGAAGCTCTTGCCTCGCCCCACGCCGCCCCAGAGGTACACCCCGCGCGGCAACTCCGGCCTGACGAACATGCGCCTGAGCCTGGTGTTGCGGCGCGCCTTGTAGCCGACCCATTCGTCATACAGCGCCTGGAGGCGCCGCACGGCGGCCATCTGCGACTCGTCGCTGACGTAGCCGCGCCGCTCGACCACCCTGGTGTAGTAGTCGAGGACCGTCAGTTCGCCGGATTCGGCGGCCTGGTTGATGTCGTCGATCGAGTCGTCGTCCGGATCGAGCGCGGAGTCGCGCATGCCTGCTCTTCGCCTGGGGGTTTTTCACGGCACCGGCCGGACATGCCGGCGACGCCATGATTCAATGAACTCCGTCCACGGTCGGTCTGTACCCGTGACGGAACCGTCAGATGTGGATTGACCGCTTGTCCACACCCAGCATCGCCTCCTTCATCACTTCCGACAGCGAGGGATGCGCGTGGCAGGTACGCGCCACGTCCTCGGCGGCGGCCATGAACTCCATGGCCAGCACGGCCTCGGCGATCTGCTCCGAGGCATGCGCATGGATGACGTGGACGCCAAGAATGCGATCGGTCTTCGCGTCGGCGAGCACCTTGACGAAACCACCGGGCTCGCCTTGCGACAGCGCGCGGCCGTTGGCCGAGAACGGGAAGCTGCCGACCTTGTAGGCCGCCCCTTCCGCCCTGAGCTGCTGCTCGGTCTTGCCCACCCAGGCGATTTCGGGGGCGGTGTAGATCACCCACGGGATGGTCTCGTAATTCACATGGCCGGCTTGTCCGGCGATGATCTCGGCGGCCATCACGCCTTCCTCCTCGCCCTTGTGCGCCAGCATCGGCCCGCGCACCACATCGCCGACGGCGAACACGCCCCGGGCCGCCGTGCGGCAGTGGCCGTCCACGTCGATGAAGCCGCGCGCATCCGTCTTCAGGCCGATGCTTTCAAGGCCGAGGTTCTCGGTGTTCGGCACCCGTCCGATGGAGACGATCAGGCGTTCGCATTCGAGCTTCTGCGCCCGCCCGTCCGCATCGGTGTACTCGACCGTCACCCCGGACCTGGTCTGGCGGACCTGGCCGAGTCTCACGCCAAGGTTGATCTTCAGGCCCTGCTCCTTGGTGAAGGCCTTCCAGGCATCCTTGGCGACCGCCTCGTCGCAGCTGGCTAGGAAGCTCGGCAGGGCCTCGAGAAGGGTGACGTCGGCGCCGAGCCGGCGCCATACCGAACCG
This sequence comes from Burkholderiales bacterium, assembly GCA_947456845.1. GTDB lineage: Bacteria > Pseudomonadota > Gammaproteobacteria > Burkholderiales > JAEUOS01 > JAEUOS01. The sequence goes on from CANGUJ010000340.1 coordinate 3,319, forward strand.
AGTTCAAGGCCGATCACACCGGCCCCGATGACCCCCAGTGTCTTGGGTACCGCAGGCAGCGCCAGGGCGCCCTCGTTGTCGCACACGCGCACGTTGTCGACCGGGACATCGGGAAGATGGCGCGCCTTCGAACCGGTGGCGATGATGACGTTTTTCGCTGTCACCACTTCGGTCGCGTCGCCCCCCGAAACCTCGAGGCGGTAGCCGCCGTCGGCGGTGCCCAGGAACTTGCCGTGGCCCTTGAGCCAGGCGACCTTGTTCTTGCGGAACAGGAACTCGATGCCCTTGGTGTTCTTGGACACCACCGCGTCCTTGCGGGCCAGCATCTTGGCGACGTCGAACTCGACGCCCTTGACGGAAATGCCGTGGTCGCCGAAGCTGTGCAGGACCTTCTCGTAGTTTTCCGAAGACTCGAGCAGGGCCTTGGAGGGGATGCACCCCACGTTCAGGCAGGTGCCGCCCAAGGCGGCCTCGCCCTTGGGCGACCTCCATTTTTCTATGCAGGCGACGGTAAAGCCGAGCTGGCCCGCACGCACCGCGGCCACATAGCCGGCGGGCCCGGCGCCGATCACAACCACATCGAAGTTCTTCATGTCTGCCAATTCCCGGGCACGGCCGCGCCGGGAGGCGCGACCGGCTCATCAATCAAAGTTCGAGAAGAATGCGCGACGGGTCTTCCATCGCCTCCTTCATCGCCACCAGGGCCAGCACCGCCTCGCGCCCATCGATGATGCGATGGTCATAGCTCATGGCCAGGTAATTCATGGGCCTGATGACGATCTGTCCGTTCTCCACGACTGCGCGGTCCTTGGTCGCATGCACGCCCAGGATGGCCGACTGCGGCGGATTGATGATCGGCGTCGACAACATCGAACCGAATGTGCCGCCGTTGGAGATCGAGAAGGTGCCACCGGTGAGATCCTCGAGGGACAGCTTGCCCTCCCTGGCCTTGGCCCCGAAGGCGGCGATATCCTTCTCGATCTGGGCGAAACTTTTCTGGTCGGCGTCGCGCAGGATGGGCACCACCAGGCCGCGCGGGCTGCCGACGGCGATGCCGATGTCGAAATAGCCGTGGTAGACGATGTCATTGCCGTCGACCGACGCGTTGACCACCGGGTACTTCTTCAGGGCATAGACGGCCGCCTTGACGAAGAACGACATGAAGCCCAGCTTGACGCCGTGCTCCTTCTCGAAGCGCTCGCCGTACTGCTTGCGCAGGTTCATCACCGGCTGCATGTTGACTTCGTTGAAGGTGGTCAGGATGGCGTTGGTTGCCTGGGATTCCAGCAGTCGCTGGGCGACCCGCGCGCGCAGGCGCGACATCGGCACGCGCTGCTCGGGGCGCTCGCCGAGGAACT
>CANGUJ010000341.1 GCA_947456845.1 Burkholderiales bacterium
TCCGGGCGCCGGCGCCGCTGGCACGCGGGCTGCGGGTGCGGCCGCTGCCTGGGCTCCGCCTTCGTCGGGACGAAAGCTCAGCATGCGCAAGGCCGTCATGGTGAATCCCGTCGCCTCGTCAGGCGCGAACGGCAGATCGTTCTTGCCGTGAATCACGATCTGATAGAACAGTTGCACATCCTCGGGCGACAGCAGGCCCGCCAGCCGCATCACCTCGGCACGATCGGGCATGTCTTCCGACACAGCCGCCGGGATCGCCTGCGCCACCGCGATCCGCGACAGCAGCGCCGCCAGGTCCGACATGGCCTGCGCGAACGAAAGACTCGCGCCCTCCATGGCGGTGATGGCCTGATGCAGCGCCGGACCGTCCTGTGCCGCCACCGCACCGAGAACGCGCACCAGATGCGCCGAATCGATGCTGCCCAGCATGCCGCGCACGGCGGCCTCGGTCACCGGACCGGCGCTGTAGGCGATCGCCTGGTCGGAGAGCGACAGCGCGTCGCGCATGCTGCCCGAGGCGGCCTGGGCGAGCAGGCGCAGGGCCGGCTTCTCCGCCGCGATGCCTTCCTCGCCGAACACCCGCTCCAGATGCCCGACGATCTGCGGTTGCGGCATCTGCTTGAGGTTGAATTGCAGGCAGCGGGACAACACCGTGACCGGGATCTTCTGCGGGTCGGTGGTCGCCAGCACGAACTTGACGTGCTCGGGCGGCTCCTCGAGCGTCTTCAGCATCGCATTGAACGCCTGGTTGGTGAGCATGTGCACCTCGTCGATCATCAGCACCTTGTAGCGCGAGGAATCGAGCTTGTAGGGCGCGGACTCGAGGATCTGCGTCATCTCGTCGATGCCGCGGTTGGAGGCCGCATCCATCTCGATGTAGTCGATGAAGCGTCCCGCGTCGATCGCCACGCAGGTCGCGCATGCGCCGCATGGCGTGGAGCTCACCCCCGTCTCGCAATTGAGCGCCTTGGCGAGAATGCGCGAGATGGTGGTCTTGCCGACCCCGCGGGTGCCGGTGAACAGGTAGGCATGATGCAGACGCCTGCCATCGAGCGCGTGGGTAAGCGCCTTGACCACATGCTCCTGCCCCACCAGGGTCGCGAAATTCTTCGGGCGGTACTTGCGGGCAAGAACGAGATAGGACATGCGTGAAATTCTACCCGACCGCCTGCTCCGGCCCCGGGCAGGGGCACGGGCAAGCCGCTTAGCGCAGCACCGAGCCCGCCAGGTCGATCTCGACGCGCCGGTTCGGCTGCAGGCATGCCTTGAGCGTCGCCATTGGCTGGTCGCGACACATCACCACCGGATTGGCGGCGCCGCGGCCTTCGAACTGGATCACCTCGGGCGCCACGCCGAGTGCCACAAGGTGATCGCGCACGGTCTTTGCCCGCGCGGTCGACAGCGCCAGGTTGTGTTCGCGCGAACCCAGACGATCGGCATAGCCCACCAGGCTGATGCGCTCCACGCGTGCAAGCTGCTTCACCCGTGCGGCGAATTCATCCAGTTTCGTGCGCCCCTCAGGCAGCATTTCGTCGCGCCCCGACTTGTCGAACCCGAACAGCGCATCGGCTGACAGCACCAGCCTTTCGTTGATGAGCGCGGGTGCAACCGGTGCCGGCACAGCCGCTACCGGCGCCAGTGCCGGCACTGGCTTGCAGGCTTCGATGTCGCGCTCGATCCTCGCGCTCATCTGCTCGGCAATCCCGATATAGGGGTTGGCATGTCGCCATCCCCCTTCCTGGTATTCGTGGCCCATCCACACCAGTTGCACTTCAAAACATGCCACCTGGGCAGCCACGCAGGCGAACTGCGAATGGCGCTTGAAACCAGCCGCCTTGTCCCACAGGTCGTCGCGCAGGCGCACGCTCCCGGACACCAGCGGCGTCTCGCCGGCAGGCATCGCCCCGGTCTCCAGCGCGCGGATCAGGCCCGCAGATTGCTCGAGCGTCGACTCCACAATCCCGGAACGGTCGTTCTCGTGATAGTTGTGGCGCGCCATGTCGAGCCAGCATTGCGCCTTTGACCAGTGGTAGTTTGAAGTCGGCACCGCGCCAGCGCGGTTGAGCCGGGCCAGGCGCGACTGCAACGTTTCAATCGATTCGAAATCGGCGCGGATCGCTTCGTCGGTGATGCGATCACCCGATGCATAGGGAGGAACAACGCCCGCGCGCCTCTCGCCACTTGCGGTGCAGGCCGCGAGGACCAGCACCGCCGCAATGATGCAAATTGATTCCAAAACTCTCATGAAGCTCTCCCGTGAATGCGCGAGATCCGGACCTACTGCCCGGGTCCGGCGGGAATCAGTGACTTGTTGGTGGCGGCGTCACCGCCCCTGAACAGGGTCTCGTCAAACTTGAAGCGCAGGCGCACGTACACGCCCCGATTGGTGTAGCCGGCGCCCTGCAGCTCGTTGTCGGAAAAGCCGGTCCAGTTGTAACCGGCGGTGACCCACAGGTTCTGGCGCAGTAGGTAGCCTGCTTCAAAGCCTACCGCCGACTGGCGGCTGCCACCCTGAGGGCTCATCAGCACGTTGGCCTGGGCGCCAAGATTCCACTTTTCGGTGATGTCATAGACGATCCGGCCGCCAACCAGTAGTGCCGTGTAGGTGCTGGTCAGGTTGCCGTCGAAACGCTCGCGCACCCACTTGGCGGCAACCCGGCCTGTCAGCCAAAGCGGGCGGCTGGGATGGTAATCGGCATGGGTTGAAACCACATGCGCAATGCGTTCCTGGAAGCCTGGCTGCGGGTCGGTCTTCTCGTAGCGGAACTCGTACAAGCCCAACCCGTTCACCCGGTTTGTATCCGTGTCGCGATAGGCGGCGCCGACCTGGAAACGCTCCTGAATTCGGGACGCCACGGTCGAATTGCGTGAGTCATTGACGAGCAGTTGGTTGCGCGCCAGGAGCGACCAGTCACGATCGAGCTTGGCGGTGTAGGCCAGGGTGGAAAGCCAGTTGTCGTAGTTGGCATCCTGCCGCCATTCCAGCCGGGCACTGCCGCGCCAGCGCGGGTCATAGGTCAGTTCCACTCCGCCGGTGAGCGCATTGGCCGACGAAACGGTGCCCGAGATCGCTTTCAGATGCTCGGCGCCCGCTGTGAATCGCACGCCTTCGGCATAGGTGAAGGTGTTGCGCAACCCGGTCGCGTTCATCGCGTCGCGGCCGCTGATGGCGTCGCGCAGGCGGTATTCGTTGAACACCTCGCCACCCTTGGTGTAGTTGCCGGAAACGCCGGCCACGAAAGCGGTCTGCCGCGAATCCGGTATCGCAATGCCGTTCTGCCCCCCCAGGCCGGTCGCGAATTCCGCCCGGCCATACGCGCGGTACTGTTCCCCCAGCCGGTACTCGCCGCCCACGGTCGTGCGATTGCGGCGGCTCCTCTCCATGTCCTGCTCGTACTCGGCCATCAGGCGCGCGCGATCCGATAACTGGGCTGTCGCCGACAACGACAAGGCATCAAACGATGTGGTCTGTCCCGGCGTGGCCGCGAACAAAGGCGCGCTGATCTGGGTTTGCTGGAAACCGGGTTGCGCCGGAATGGTCGACAGTCCAGGCGCCGACGCCGCATTGACCGCGCCGCCCTCGTCACGCACATGCCGGTAGCCGGCGCCGAAAGTCCAGGTCTCGGAGGCCTTGTAGCGCAACCCGGCAAAAGCGGATTCGCGCCGCGCCAGGCTGACCTTGTCCTCGGACCGGATCGCGTCGACCTTGATCGACCATTGCTCGTCGATGCGCAGGGTACCGGCGACACCGCCTTCCCCGCGCCCACCGTTCAACTGCGACGCAATGTTGCTGAAGTTGCGCTCGGTCTCGCCATACCAAACGCGCGCCTCGAGGGATTCGCTCTTGTGCCGCAATTCGAAACGCTTGCCGTCGCCACGCCCGAGGGAACCGAGCAGTTCACGGGTTGATCGCGCCAATTCGCCGACCGCCCAGGTATTGTCGCCAAGCCTGACCGTGGCATTGACACTTCCCAGGCGATAGGGATCGACCGGGTTGCGGTCTTCAACAACGCTGCCGCCGATCTCCACGGCCGATCCGAGCTTCCATTGCCCGTCGACGCCGCCAATCCAGAATTTCGGTCCGCCGGCTTCCACTTCGTAGATGACACGTACCGAGTTCGGATTGAAATTCTCGTCGGACGACGGGATCGGCGCCTTGAAGATGATGTTGCCGGAAAAGGGCTCGAACTCGTAGTCCGTGAAGCGCACCATCTGCACCGTCTTGAGGATGATGGCGGGCTGGTTGCGGTCGCGGGTGATGATCTCGACCTTTTCCGATCCGGAGATGCCGAGTGTGCTGGTCAGCGCATAGGGCCCGGAGATGCCGCGCGCCGGCTGCTCGTCCACCACCCGCGTCACGTTGTCGCGCGTGACCCAGGCGTTGGCAGCGACGGTATCGTCCTCGTAGTGCTCCTTGAGGCCAGTGATGGTGCGGCTGTAATTGCCCAGCTGGCGCGCCGTCGTGGTGCTGGCGGTGGTGAAGTCGCCGTACAGCAGGAAGGACTTGTCCTTGTCGATACGCACATAAAGCCGCTGGCTCGACTGGGCGTCGAATCCGCGCAATGAGGAGTCGCCGTAGATCGGATAGAACTGGTCCGGCTGGATGTCCCGGAAAAGGCGGTCCCGCACCCGTTTCTCGGAATCGTAGGCCAGTGTCAGCA
>CANGUJ010000342.1 GCA_947456845.1 Burkholderiales bacterium
ATGCTGGCCGACTGGCAGTCCTACAACCCGGTGTATGGCACCACCGTCAACCCGTGGGACAGGGCGCGCACGCCCGGCGGGTCGTCCGGCGGCGCGGCCGCCGCGCTGGCCGCCGGCCTGACCACGCTCGAGATCGGCAGCGACATCGGCGGCTCGATCCGTAATCCCGCGCATTGCTGCGGCGTGTACGGCCACAAGCCGACCTACGGATTGGTGCCCACCGCCGGCCATGCCATGCCTGGCAGCCTGTTCCCGCTCGACATCAACGTTGCCGGGCCGCTGGCGCGCAGCGCGGCCGACCTCGAACTGGCCTTCAAGGTGCTGGCTGGGCCGGACGCCACGCAGGCGCGCAGCTGGTCCTTGAACCTCAGGCCGGCGCGCCACACCGCGCTCGCCGACTTCCGCGTCGCGGTCGTGACCGATTCGGCGGTCGCGCCGGTGGACAGGCGTGTGCGCACCGCGCTCGAGGCGCTGGCGCAGTTCCTGTCGCGTAGCGGGGTGCGCCTGAGCCGGACCGCCCGTCCCGCACTGCCGGAGGCCGAGGTCTACACGCTCTACATTCACCTGCTGCGCGCCGCAACATCAGCCATCCAGAACGATCCCGCATCCCTGCGGCAGGCGATCGATGCGGCCGCGCGCCTGCGCGCGGATGATCATCGCTACCAGGCGGAGCAGCTGCGCGGCAACACCATGCGCCACCGCGACTGGCTCGTCGCCAGCAATCGACGCCACACGCTGATGGCCGCCTGGACCGATTTCTTCGGCAGCCATGACCTGCTGCTGTGCCCGGTGGCGCCGGTGGTCGCCTTTCCGCACGACCACGCCGGCGAGCGTGCTACGCGCATGGTGCTGGTCGACGGGCGGGAGCGCTCGGTCAACGAGCACCTGTTCTGGGCCGGATACTCGGGCATGTTCTACCTGCCCTCCACCGTGGCGCCGATCGGCCGCTCGCCGGAGGGCTTGCCCATCGGCGTGCAAATCATCGGCCCCCCGGGCGCGGACTTCGCGTGCATGCGCTTCGCGCGCCTGCTCGAACAGGCCTACTACCGGTTCAGCGCGCCGCCCGACTTCGACGATTGATCCCTCCTATAAGGACCGCATGATGCTCCGCCTCGCCGTTCGCCTGTTTGCCCTCGCTGCCCTGCTGGTGGCGCCCGCCGTCTTCGCGCAGACCTATCCGGTCAAGCCGATTCGCCTGATCGTCCCGTTCGGCGCCGGCGGATCGACCGACATCCTCGCGCGCACCCTCGGCCAGCGCCTGGGCGACGCGCTGGGCCAGAATGTGCTGGTGGAAAACCGCCCGGGCGCCAACACCATCATCGCCTATGAGGCCACGCTCAACGCGCCCGCCGACGGCTACACCCTGCTGATGGAGGGATTCAACGGGCTGGTGCTCAACCCCAACCTGTACGCCAAGCTGCCCTATGACGCCGAGAACGACTTCATCGCCGTCGGCCTGGTGGCGACCTCGGGCTTCCTGGTGGTGGTGCCGACCGAACTGCCGGTGCGCACGCTGGCCGACTTCGTCGCCTACGCGCGCGCCAATCCCGCCAAGGTGACGCTGGCTTCCGCCGGCATCGGCAACAGCACCCATGTGGCCGCCGAAATGTTCCTCTCCGCCGTCAAGCTCAAGCTCGCGCATGTGCCCTACAAGGGCAGTTCGGCCGCCCTGCCCGACCTGGTGAACGGGCGCGTGCAGGTGATGTTCGACACACCCATCACCTCGATGCCCTTCGTAAAGTCGGGCAAGCTGCGCGCCCTCGCGGTGTCCGGCGCCAAGCGGCTGGCCGCCATGCCGGATGTGCCCACCATCGCCGAACTCGGCTACCCCGGATTCAATGCCGGCACCTACTTCAGCGTGGCCGCGCGCAAGGGTACGCCGCCGGCCATCATCGAGCGGCTCTCGCAGGAGATCCGCCGCATCAGCGCCGGCGCGGACCTTGCGGCGACCTTCGCCCCGCAGGGCATCGACATGTCGCCCGGGTCGGCCGAGGAACTCGCCGCCATGCTCAAGGCCGACCGCGCACGCTTCGCCAAGGTGATCAAGGACGCGGGCATCGCGATCGAGCCATAGTCGGGATGGGGTTATCGCAACGTCAACCAGGAGGGTCTGAGATAAGGAAAATCGTGGCGCCGGTATTGGCCGGATTGGTGATGGGCATGGCCGGGCTTGCCTGCGCGTAAGGCTACCCCAGCAAGACCGTGCGTGTGGTGGTGCCGACCGTTCCGGGACCGCTCGACGCCTTCGCGCGGGCTGTGCTCGAGAAGGTCAGCGACAAGCTCAAGCAACCCTTCGTGGTGGAAAACCGGCCCGGTGCCGGCGGCAATGTCGGCGCCGACGCGGTGGCCAAGGCGGCCGCCGACGGCCACACCATCCTGTTCGCCATCGACACGACCTTCACGGTCAATCCCTCGCTCTACAAGAGCATGAGCTTCGACCCGGTGAAGGACTTCGTCACCATCTCGGTGCCGGTCACCTACAGCCAGTTGCTGGCGGTCAATCCCGGCATCAAGGCCAACAGTGTCGCCGAACTGGTCTCGCTCGCCAGGCAGCGCAAGATGAGTTACGCCACCGGCGGCAACGGCTCCCCCAGCCATCTGGCGATGGCGGCTTTTCTCTCCGCCGCCGGGATCGACATGACTCACATCCCCTACAAAGGCACGGGACAATCGGTGATCGACGTTGCCGGCGGTCAGGTCGATTCGATCTTCGCCGTGGTGTCCGGCGTCGTGCCGCAGGTCAGGGGCGGCAAGCTCAAGGCGCTGGGGGTATCCGGTACCCAGCGCTCGGCGCTGATCGCCGACGCGCCCACCATCGCCGAGAGCGGCTATCCCGGCTTCAATGCCAGCTTCGCCTATGCGGTGATGGCCCCGGCGGGCACGCCCGACGAGGTGGTGCGCACGCTCAACCGCGAGATTCTCGCGGCGATGGCCCAGCCCGACCTGGTGGAGAAGAACCGCAACTGGGACTATGTGGCGACCGGCCTCAATCCGCAGCAGTCGGCCGAATGGCTCGCCGATACCCGCCGCAAGTGGGCGGAAGTGATCAGGCGCAACAACATCACCATCGACTGATGCCTGCCGCCGGCCGGCGGGCGCGAGGGGCCGAACGCATCGCGTACTGGCGCGGCCGCCCATTCAGCCTGCCTATAATGCCGCATGACTGAAACGCCTCCACAATCCCGGCCGGGCGTGTCTTTGGGCCGCGACCATGCGTCGCTCGCCGAGCAGGTGGCGCGCGAGCTGCGCCAGGCCATCCTCACGCGCCGCCGCAGGCCCGGCGACCGCCTGGTCGAGGACCGGCTGTCGGAGGAGATGGGGGTATCGCGGGTGCCCATCCGAGAGGCCCTGCGCGTGCTGGCCGCCGAAGGCCTGGTGGAAGTGCAGCCGCGGCGCGGCGCCTCGGTGGCCAATGTCTCGCCCGAGGTCGCGCGCGACCTGGTGGAAGTGCGCGCCACCCTCGAAGGCCTGAACGCGCGGCTGGCCGCGCGTCATCACCAGGAGGCGATCGTCGCCGAGCTGCGCCGCGTGCTCGAGGCCGGCAATGCCGCCGCGCGGTCGCGCAGCCTGGACGACCTGGTGCGCCTGAACGGCGAATTCCACGACAAGCTGGCCGAGGCCGGCCGCAACAGCATCCTGTGGGACATCATGCGCAGCCTGCGCGAGCGCACCGGCCTGGTGTTCGCCGCCAACACCGCGGGGCGCGCCGAGCAGGACTGGGATGAGCACTCGCGCATCCTCGCCGCGGTGATCGACGGCGACGAGGAACTGGCCTCGGTGCTGGCCACGCGCCATGTGTACCGCGCCGCGGAGTCGGCCTTCGCCGCCAGCGCGGCGCCGGAGGAGGGCGGGCCCGCCGGCGCGCCGGATCAGGCGGCTGCGGCCTGAAGCCTGTCCCTGTCTTCTAGTAACTCGCGGCCATTCCCGCACGCACATCGTTCTGTACGCCATACGGCGCGATCGGGTAGCGCAAGCCATTCTTCGAAAGCGCCTTCATGCCTTCGATGGCGACCGGCAGGTAGCGCGGCGGCAGGGCCATGAGCATTTCCTCGTCCGGCACACCGCCGTAGCGGCGTTCGGCGAAGCACGGCAGTGACAGGCTGGGTTCGCCGGTGGCAAGCGCGCGGCCCCAGGAATCGGCGCAGGCGGTCTCGCCCACCACGCTCCAGTCGAAGCGCTTGTAGCCCTTCCACTGCAGGCCGTTGATGAGGATGATCATCTGGCCCGGGGTGGCGTAGATCAGGCAGATGTCGGGCGGGTCAAGGCGCCCCGAGGCCAGCGGCGAGACCGCCATCGCGTTGAAGCGGCCGGCCGGCACCACGGACAACGCTTCCTGGCGCTTCCTGGCGTCCTCCGGCGTGGCGTGCCAGACGCCCACATAGGCCCGGCCGCTCTTCCAGTCCTCGTCCTGCGGGCCCAGGCCGATCACGGCGCGGCACTGCGCGCCGACCAGGTCGGCGGCGGTGATGCCGACCGTCCAGCCCAGGCGCGCGGCCATGCCGACGATCTGGTCGGTGGTGTGGATGGCGGACGGCCGTCGCAGCTTCGGAATGGCCTTGAGACCTTCCTCCGATTCGAACAGCTTCATGCCGATCGGCGTAGTCTTCAGGCGCAAGAGCGCATTCAGGTCGGCGGTCAGCGCCGGCC
>CANGUJ010000343.1 GCA_947456845.1 Burkholderiales bacterium
AGCGCCTCGGACTCAAGCTCAAGGGCGTGTCGTTCCCCGGCCATTTCCTGGTGAAGGTACGGGTCACCGGCGGGGAACTGGTGCTCGACCCTTTCGCGGGCGGAAAGTCGCTGTCGGAGGAGGATCTGCGCGAACGGCTCGCGCAGTTCGCCGGCCAGGATGCGGCGCGGTCGTTACCGCTGGAGGATTTTCTCGAACCGGCCACGCCGCGCCAGATTCTCGCCCGGCTGCTGCGCAACCTGAAGGGCATTTACCTGGAACTGGGGGACCTCGACCGTGCGCTCGGAGTGATGAACCGGCTGGTGATCCTGCTGCCGGACGCGGCGGAGGAGCGCCGCGATCGTGGCCGCGTCTTCGCCAGGCTTGAGTGTCCGCGCGCCGCCCTCGATGACCTGGGGTTCTACGCGGCGGAACGCCCGCGTGCGCAGGACGCGTCCGTGGTCGCAGCCGAACTGGCAGCCTGCGCCATCGCCAGCGCGCGCCTGAACTAGCTTACTCGCGTCTCGGGTGCCTCAGCGCCCCAGGGCCACGCCGTCGCGGCGCGGATCGGCCGCGCCTGCCCAGACGCATGCCCGCCGGCCGCGCACCGGCGTCGCCGCGCAGACCCGTTCGATCGCATGGACTCCGCTGTCGATGGAGAGGGGTACGACCTCATGGCCCATGGCGCGCAGACGCTCGGCCACGTCCTCCGGGAAGCGGTTTCTCTCGAGTTCCACCGCGCCGCGCGCACCCAGGTTGCGGCTGCCGAAGTTGGGCAGTTCCAGCGCTTCCTTGAGCGGCAGTTGCCAGTCCAGCTTGCCTACCAGCACCTTGGCCACGAAGTTGATGATGACACTGCCGCCGGGCGATCCGGCGATCAGGTGCAAGGGTCCGCGGCTGCCGTCCTCACGCCGCTCGAACACCAGCACGGGCGACATCGAGCTGCGCGGCCGCTTGCGCGGCTCGACGCGGTTGGCCACCGGCGCGCCGTCCTGTTCCGGAACGAAGGAGAAATCGGTCAGCTGGTTGTTGAGGATGAAGCCATTGACCATCAAATGCGCGCCGAAGATGGTTTCGATGCTGGTGGTCATGGATACCGCGTTTCCGCGCGCATCGACCACCGAAAGGTGCGATGTGGAAGGCAGTTCCGGAGACCGGTCATCGGCGCGCGACAGGCGCACGCCGGGCGGATTGCCGGGCTTTGCGATGCCGGAGGCCGCCGGGCCGATGTCGCGCGAGCGCTCCGCCAGGTACCTGCGGTCGGTCAGCCCGCCCGGCACGAAGATGAAGTCCGTATCGGCGACGTAGCGGTTGCGGTCGGCGAACGCCAGTTTCGAGGCTTCGGCGAACAAATGCACTGCCTCTGCCGACATCGGGGGGGCCGAGGCGAAATGGGTGTTCTCCAGCATGCCCAGCATCTGCGCCAGCGCGATGCCGCCGGAAGAGGGGGGCGGCATGGAACAGATCTCGAAGCGGCGATAGGGGAAGCAGAGCGGCTCGCGCAGCCTGGCGCTGTAGTTCTTGAGGTCTTCCAGGGACAGGTTGCCGGGGTTGGTGCCATGGGCGCGCACCTCGGCCACCATCGCGGCGGCGTTTTCGCCCATGTAGAAGCGGTTGGCGCCGTGGCGGGCGACATCGCGCAGCAGGCGGCCGTAGGCAGGGTTGCGAATGATGCTGCCCGCGGGCTTGGCGGCGCCGTCCTCCTCGAAGTACAGGGCGCGCGCCTCCGGGTCCCGCTTGAGCATGAGGTCGACGGCGAGCCAGCGCGCCAGCTGGTGTCCGATCGGATAGCCGTTCTCGGCCAAGCGGATTGCCGGTTCGAACAGCGCCGCCCAGGGCAGGCGTCCATGCTTGCGATGCGCCGCCTCGGCCAGCCGGAACACGCCCGGCACACCCACCGAGCGGCCGCCTACCAGCGCCTCGCGGAACTGCATGGGCTTGTTGGCGGTGTCGAGGAACAGGCCCGGCCCCACGGCGCTCGGTGCGGTTTCGCGCCCGTCGTACGCCTCCACCCGGCCGCTCTTGCTGTCGAAGTACAGCAGAAATGCACCCCCGCCTATCCCGGACGAATGCGGCTCCACCAGGCCCAGCACCAACTGGACCGCGATGGCCGCATCGACGGCGGATCCGCCGCGCCTGAGCATGCGCTCGCCGGCTTCAGTTGCCAGCGGATGCGCTGCTGAGACCATGTAGCGCTCGCCGAACGCCGTTTCCTTCTGCACGAACTGCGCGCCGATCGGAAATTGCCCGATGCCGAGCGGCTGGCCGAGCGCGCTCGAGCCGGCCAGCGCCAGCACAAGGGCCGCAGCGGCCCCGCGACCGGCACGCGGAAGGGCCCTTGCGTGTTCGCTGGCGGGCGCGGGCGTCATGCCGGCTCAGCGGGGCGCCATGCGGATGGCGCCGTCCAAGCGGATGGTTTCGCCGTTGAGCATTTCGTTTTCGACGATATGGCGCGCCAGCGCGGCATACTCTTCCGGGCGGCCCAGGCGCGGCGGGAAAGGCACCTGCTTGCCCAGCGAGTCCTGCGCCTCCTGCGGCAGGCCCTTGAGCAGCGGCGTGAGAAACAGGCCCGGGGCGATGGTGACCACCCGGATACCGTCGCGCGCAAGGTCGCGCGCGATGGGCAGGGTCATGCCGACGATGCCGCCCTTGGACGCCGAGTAGGCCGCCTGGCCGATCTGTCCGTCATAGGCCGCTACCGAGGCGGTATTGATGATGACACCGCGCTCGCCGGCGGCATTCGGCGCGCCCTTGGTCATCGGCTCGGCGGCCAGGCGAATCATGTTGAAGGTTCCGATCAGGTTCACGTTGATGACCCGGGTGAACAATTCGAGGCTGTGCGGGCCGGTCTTGCCGACGGTCTTTTCCGCGCCACCGATGCCGGCGCAGTTGACCAGGCCGTGAATGGCGTTGTGGGCGGCAAGCGCGTCGGCGATGACGGCCTTGCCATCGTCTTCGAGGGCGACATTGCATTTGACGAAGCGGCCGCCGATGTCGTTAGCCACCCTCGCGCCGAGATCGGCGTTCATGTCGGCTACGACGACCTTGGCGCCATGGGTGGCAAGCATGCGGGCGGTGGCTTCGCCCAACCCGGACGCGCCGCCGGTGACTATGAACACCCGATTATTGATTTCCATGATTAAGGTCCCGTGAGATTGCGAAAGTGATCGACCGGCGGTGGTTGCGCCGGACGCAAAAAAGGCGGCCCGCCATACCGCGTGGGCCGCCTCGCGTCGCTGGAGACGGGCGCCTAGAGCAGGGGCACCATCAGCAGGGCGACGATGTTGATGATCTTGATGAGCGGGTTGACCGCCGGGCCTGCCGTATCCTTGTAGGGATCGCCCACCGTGTCGCCGGTGACGGCCGCCTTGTGCGCGTCCGAACCCTTGCCGCCGTGGTGCCCTTCCTCGATGTACTTCTTGGCATTGTCCCAGGCGCCGCCGCCGGTACACATCGAGATCGCCACGAACAGGCCGGTGACGATGGTGCCCATGAGCACCCCGCCCAGCGCCTTGGGCCCGAGGATCAGCCCGACCAGCACCGGAACGAGCACCGGCAGGAGCGACGGGATCATCATTTCCTTGATGGCCGCGGTGGTCAGCATGTCGACCGCCCGGCTGTACTCCGGCTTGGCGGTGCCTTCCATGATGCCCTTGATCTCGCGGAACTGGCGACGCACTTCCTCCACCACCGCGCCGGCCGAGCGGCCCACCGCCTCCATCGCCATCGCGCCGAAGAGGTAGGGAATCAGGCCGCCGATGAACAGGCCGATGATCACATTGTGGTCCGACAGGTCGAACGCCGTCTTGACATTCTTGACACCCTCGAGCGCATGGGTGTAGTCGGCGAAGAGGACCAGCGCGGCCAGGCCGGCCGAACCGATGGCGTAGCCCTTGGTCACCGCCTTGGTGGTGTTGCCCACCGCGTCGAGCGGATCGGTGATGTCGCGCACCGACTTAGGCAATTCGCTCATCTCGGCGATGCCGCCGGCGTTGTCGGTGATCGGGCCGTAGGCGTCGAGCGCGACGATGATTCCCGCCATAGACAGCATGGACGTGGCGGCAATCGCGATACCGTACAGGCCGGCCAGCCAGAATGCCGAGTAGATCGCCAGGCACACCACGATCAGCGGCCAGCCGGTGGACTTCATGGACACGGCGATGCCGGCGATGATGTTGGTGGCGTGGCCCTTGGTGGATGCTTCGGCCACGTACTGTACCGGGAAGAATTGCGTGCCGGTGTAGTACTCGGTGATGTAGACCAGGAGGCCGGTCAGCGCCAGGCCGACGAAGGCCGAGCCCCAAAGCCGCCACACCGCGCCCGTGGCGAACCCGTCGCTGGCGAGCGCGTTGTCCGGGATCAGCCACTGCGTGACCGGATAGAAGGCCACCAGCGACAACACGCCGGCCACCGCGAGCCCGCGGTAGAGCGCGTTCATGATCTTGCCGCCTTCCTTGCACTTCACGAAGTAGCAGCCGACGATCGAGGCGATGATGGAGACCGCGCCCAGCATGAGCGGGTACAGCACGCCGGCGTCGCTGCCCTTCATCAACAGGGCGCCCAGCACCATGGTGGCGATGAGGGTCACGGCGTAGGTTTCGAACAGGTCGGCGGCCATGCCGGCGCAGTCGCCGACGTTGTCGCCGACGTTGTCGGC
>CANGUJ010000344.1 GCA_947456845.1 Burkholderiales bacterium
CGCCGGACGCCCGGCCAGCGCGGGCGCGGCCGGTGCGGCGCGCATCATCCTGCTCGACACCATCGGCTGCATGCTGGCCGGGCGCGCGGCGCCGGAAGTGGCCGCCTTCGAACGCAATGCCTCGGGCCTGGAATCCGGGCCGTTCACCTTTCCCGGCGGGCGCCGCCTGTCGTTCGCCGCCGCCGCCCAGGTTGGCGCCATGGCCGCCACCTGGGACGAAGCCTGCGAAGGCCACGCCTACGCGCACGGCCGCCCCGGCGTACCCGCGGTGGCGGCCCTCTTGCCCCTGGCCTTCGCCGGCGACCGCGGTCTCGATGCCATGGCCGATGCGCTGGCGCTGGCCTACGAGGTCGGTGCGCGCGCCGGCGGCTGGCTGCGCATCCGGCCCGGCATGCATGTGGACGGCAACTGGCCGGCGCTGGGCGTGGCCGCGGGCGTCGCACGCCTGCTCGGACAGGACGCCGACGGCATCGCCCGCGCCATCGACATCGCCGCCTGCCAGCTGCCGACCAGCCTGTACCTGCCGGTGACCGAAGGCAAGACCGCGCGCAACACCTATCTCGCCCATGCCGCCCAGCTGGGGCTCCTGGCCGCGCAGGCCGCCGCCGCCGGCGTGAGCGCGCCGGAGGGCGCGCTCGCCCTTTATGCGGGCAGCTTCTCGGCCGCCACCTCGGCGGAATCGCCGACGTGCGCGGAATCGCCGACGTGCGCGGCACCGCCGGCGCCGCAAGACGACCTGATCCTCGACGCCTACATCAAGCCCCACGCGGCGGTGCGCCATGTGCACTACGGCGCGGAACTCGCACGCGGCGCCCGCGAGGCGCTGGAAGGCAAGACCGCCGGCATCACCCGCATCGTGCTCTCGATCTATCCCGAGGCCATCACCTACTGCGGCAACCGCGCGCCGGCCGTGCCGATCCAGGCACAGTTCTCGCTCACCTTCGGCGTGGCCGCGATGCTGCGCTTCGGCGTGCTCGACCACAGCGTGTACCGCGCCGGGCGCTTCGACGACCCCGAACTGCGGCGCCTCGAAGCGCTGGTGGACGTGCGTGTCGACCGGGCGCTGGAAGGTGAGGGCCGGCGCGGCGCATCATTGCGGGTGTCCTCCGGCTACAAGGACTTCGAGGACGACGTGCGCGCCATTCCCGGCGATGCGTCCAGGCCTCTTTCGGCCGAGGAAGTGGCCGCCAAGTTCATGCGCTACGGGGAGGCCAGCGTGCCCGGCGAGAAGACCTTCGTGTTCGCCAACGCGCTGCTCTCGGCGGACGTCGATGTGAAAATGCGCGCTCTGTGGGACCTGCTGTTCTGAAGGATCGCCCGACCATGCCACGCCCGCCTCGCCTTGCCAGCCCGCCTCGCCTTGACGTCCCTCCCGGCGCCGCCCGCCGGACCGGCACGCGGATGGATTGACGCCATGGCCATCGAACGCGCGCGCATAGTGGTGGGGGCCGGCCTGGTGGCGGCCTTCATCTTCGCCATGAGCATGGCCCTGGCGCCGCAGGCGCCGGCTCAAGGTGTGCCGCAGGCGCCGGCTCAAGGTGTGCCGCAGGCGCCGGCACAGGTCGCGCCGCAGGTCCCTGCCCGGGTGGCGCCGCCCCCCTCGGCCTTTCCCGGCCAGCCCTTCGTCGTCGGCGCACCGGTGCTCTATGAGCCGCCGCTGGAGTATCCGCGCGAGGCGAACGAGCGCGGCCGCGAAGGCACGGTGGTCGTGGCCTTCCTGGTCAACGAACAGGGCGAGGTGGCGCGTTACCGCATTCTCGAATCCGACCCGCCGCTCATTTTCGACGGTGCGGTCAATGCCGCCGCGCCCTCGTTCCGCTTCGCGAGCGCCATGCGCGACGGCAAGCCGTCCAGCTACGAAACGCGGCTGACGCTGTCGTTCAAGCCGAAGCGCCGCGATGCGCCAAAATAACCCTTTTGCGGAATCCGCGCCCCGCCGCGCCAGCGCGGCAACGACACTGTGAGGTTTGCATGGAGCAATCGAACAAGACCGCCCGGGAGCTTTTCGAGGCGGTGAAGAAGAATCCGACGCGCAGGCGCTTCGGCTTCGGCGCCCGCCCGGCGCTCATCAACGTGGACCTGCAGAAGGCTTACACCTGCGTCGGCGAATTCGTCACCGCCTACGAAACCGACCCGAAGCAGCTTGACTACGTCAACCGGCTCGCGGCCGCCATGCGCGCGAAGAACTTTCCGGTGGTCTGGACCTATGTGGCCTACATGGACTCCGGCGAGGACTGCGGCGTGTGGGGCACCCGCACCGACACGCCGGACTCGCTGCAGAACATCAAGGTCGGCTCGCGGCGCAGCGAGTTCGACGACCGCCTGGTCATCGACCGCCAGCGCGACATCATCATCAACAAGCGCATGGCCTCGGCCTTTTTCGAGACCAACCTGGGCTCGCTGTTCAATTTCCACAGGATCGACACCGTGATCGTCACCGGCGGCTCGACCTCGGGCTGCGTGCGCGCCACCGCGGTGGACAGCCTGCAGCGCAGCTACCGCACCATCGTCCCCGAGGAGACCACCGCCGACAAGCACGAGAGCCCGCACTTCGCCAACCTGTACGACATGGCGCTCAAGTACTGCGACGTGATCCCGGTGGCCGAAGCCATCGCCCACCTCGAGGCCATGCCGGCCAGCCAGGGATAAGGACATTGCCATGGCGCGCGATCCCGGCCTCTACGACTACCTGCCCAACGACGGCAGCCGCCCGAAGATCACCTGGCCCAACGGCGCGCGGGTGGCGTTCTGGGTGGCGCCCAACATCGAGTTCTACGAGCTCGACCCGCCGAAGAACCCGTCACGGGCCGCCTGGGCGCGCCCGCAACCGGACGTGCTCAACTATTCGTACCGCGACTACGGCAACCGTGCGGGTTTCCGCCGCATGAAGGACGCGATGGACCGCTGCGGCATGCGCGGCAGCGTCTCGCTCAATGTGGCGATGTGCGAGCACCATCCCGAGATCATCAAGGAGTGCGCCGACAGCGGCTGGGAGTTCTACAGCCACGGCACCTACAACACCCGCTACCTGTTCAACATGGACGAGGCGCAGGAACGCGCGGTGATCCAGGACTCCATCGACACCATCAGGAAGCACACCGGCCAGAAGCTCGACGGCTGGCTGGCACCCGCGCTCACCTACACCGACAACACGCTCGACCTGGTGGCCGACATGGGCCTCACCTACGTGTGCGACCTGTTCCACGACGACCAGCCCGGCCCGGTGAAGGTGAAAAAGGGCCGCCTGGTGTCGGTGCCCTACTCGCTCGAGATGAACGACGTGATCGTCTACAACGTCAACCTGGTGAGCCCGCGGCGCTATGGCGAGATCCTCAGGCGCCAGTTCGACCGCCTGTATGCCGAAGGGGCGGAATCCGGCACGGTGATGTGCATTCCCCTGCATCCGTACCTGGTGGGCTGGCCCTACCGCATCGCCGCCTTCGAGGAGGCGCTGGAATACATCTGCGGCCACGACAAGGTCTGGCTGGCCACCGGTCGGGAGATCGCGCAACATTTCCTCGACCACGACTACGACGCCTTCGCCAGGGCGTCGCATCCGGTTGCGGAGGCGCCCCTATGAGCATGCCGAAGGCGTACCTCGAATACCCGAAGCGCGGCTATGGCATGGACCATGACCGCTATGCGTGGTCGCAACTGCACACGCGCAAGAAGGTCGCTTGGCCCGACGGTGCCCGCGTGGCGCTGTGGATCGTGCCGGCGCTGGAATGGTTCCCGCTCGACATGAAGGGCAAGCCGTTCAAGCCGCCCGGCGCGATGGTCACCTCCTACCCCGACCTGCGCCACTACACGCTGCGCGACTACGGCAACCGGGTGGGCATATTCCGCATCATGAACGCGCTCGCGGCGCGCGGCCTGACGGCCAGCGTCGCTGTCAATGCCGCCGTAGCGGTGCGCTACCCGGCGCTGATCCAGGCCTGTGTGGCGCAGGGGTGGGAGATCATGGGCAACGGCATGGACATGGACCACCTGCACTACGAGGGCATGGGGGCCGATGAAGAGAAGCGCCTGGTCGACGAGAGCCTTTCAGTATTGCGCAAGGCCTCCGGCCAGAAGGTGCGCGGCTGGCTTTCACCGGCCAAGTCCGAATCCTTCGCCACGCCCGACCTGGTGGCCGCGGCCGGCTGCGACTACCTGTGCGACTGGGTCAACGACGACATGCCCTATGCCTTCGGCTCCGCCACCGGCACGCTGACGGCCATGCCGCACCCCTGCGACATCGACGACTACCAGATCCTCATCAACAACCACCACACCGAGGACGACTTCCGCGACGCGCTCGTCGACCAGTTCGACGTGCTGTACCGGGAGTCGGCGGAAGGCGGCGGGCGCGTCATGGCGATCTCCCTGCACCCGTGGATCACCGGCCAGCCCTACCGCATCGGCGCGCTCGAGGCGGCGCTCGACCACATCGTCAGCCGCCGGGGCGTGTGGTCGGCGACCGGTGCGGAGATCGTCGATGCGTGGCGCGCGCAGCAGGACGCCTGAGCCGGGGAACGATTGCCGGCGCACGCTGTCCAACGAATTCTCGCCACTGACCCTCCACTGACCCTCCACTGACCCTCGATTCCCCATGAAACGCATCGTCCTGTTTCTCGCCACCAACA
>CANGUJ010000345.1 GCA_947456845.1 Burkholderiales bacterium
AATGACGTATGCCAGTTCGTTTTCCCCCACCACCCGAGCTGACTCCATTTGGCAGAACAGGCAGTCATCCTTGCGATGCTTGTAGGATTCCTTGACCTTGCGAAAGTCGGTGTCGTCTCTGTCCCGCTTCATGGCGTTGCAGCTGAAGCAAAGTGCCTGAAGGTTTGAAGGATCATCACTGCCGCCCTTATTGCGAGGCAGGATGTGGTCAACCTCCAACGCTTTGACGTCGGCCGAGATCCCGCACAACTCGCAATGAAATTGTGCACGCTTCAGAATCTCATAGCGCAAGGTTCCCGAGACGTATCCGGATGACGACGTGCGATGCTGCCAAATCTGGTTGCCGCGTCGTTCAAGGTATGCATCGAGCTTGCTCTGACACAAATCCAGCAAGTGCTTCGATTGCTCCTCGGTCAGACTCTCGTGCCCGGCCAAAACGTAATTCTTGCCATCCTTCATCACGATCCCGTGATTGCGCAGAACACGCCCCACCATGTTTCGGGTGATGTTTTCGTAGTACTCGATTTGACTTTCGTCGTCGTGCAAGATCGCCTTGGCGATGTCCCGGGTAGAGGCCTGGCCGTTGCGCTGCAGCAGTGTCATCATCATGACCGGCTGATAGATGTGCGACATGCGCATCCGCCGCTCGATGAAATCGACAAGTTCGACGTAGGTCATATTCCGGACAACGGAGGTAGTGCCCTCCGTCTGCGCCAACTTCGATGGACAATCCTACCGCATTCATTGCGATCACCACTGATCGAGGGGAATCGATGGACTCGGAACGCTTCGCCATCTTGATAAGAACTATCTACACCGCCGTGAATGAGTTGGAGGCAATGTTTGACGGCCGCCCTTTCACTCCGGATGGACACATGGTGGGCAGCATTGGTGAAGCCTTGGCCAGCCACCATTACGGGATCAGATTGCACCCTCCATCACACCGCGTCCATGATGGGCACATCGACGGAAAACAGGTGCAGATCAAGGCTACGCAAGGAAGCCGGATTGCGATCAGCAGTGAGCCCGATCACCTATTGGTGCTGTCCCTCAAGCGAGATGGAACGTTCACAGAGGCGTACAACGGGCCGGGCACACATGTCTGGCAGGCGGTGTCCTACAAACCAATGCCCAAAAATGGGCAACATCAGATCAGTCTGACAAAACTGGGGGTACTACAGAGCCTTGTCCCAAGTGAAATGCGTATCGCCGTTCTGAATCACGCAGTTTAAGACTCGATTGATTCATACGGTCTGGTCACTCAGGAATGAGTTCAGCCACATTGGCAAACACCGTTGCCTGAATCTGCTTGCGGTCTTTGCCGTAGTGCATGTGTCTGTGGCAATTTGGACAAAGCGCGACGGCATTGGTCACTCGGTCTGATCCTCCCTCCGCCAAATGGCGGACGTGATGCACCTCCAAAAACGGCTCGTCCAGGGAGTCATGAAAGGGGGCTTCTTGGAGGCAGCACTCGCATCTCCCGGCCGCTCGTTGTACGACCCAGGCCCGAACATTTAGATCGCGAGCAAACGTCGTGACTGAGGTTGACGTGGATGACGGTTTCGCAATTCCCGCTGGGCTTTTCACGATTTTCTTCTTGCGCACTTTCTCGGCGACTTCAATCTTGCCGGCGACAACGGGGATACGACAGCGTCAGTGCCGCGCGGGCCGACATCACCGACTACTTCGCCTGGTACAACGCGCATCGTCCGCATTCCGGTCTGGATCGCATCACGCCGGATGACAAGTACTTCGGCACTCTGCCTAGCATGGCCCTGGCCGCGTAACATGATCCTCTCGGTGCGCCCCGAGTTGCCCACCGCAGCGTCGCGTTCGTCGCAGGCGACGCACGCCGACGTGGACAACTCTGCGCCGATCACAACCCGCCCAGACCCCACTTATCAATCGGGGAAAACTGTTCAAACAACCGGGGCCACTTCTGACGAAGCCCTGGCCCGGGTGCGCGCGCGCATCGCGTGACTCACTGGATTCATCCCGACGCCGAGGCCGAACTCGGCGACGCGGCCCGCACGCCGAAGGCGGCCTGCGCATCTACCACTTCGACCGCTCTCCCTACATCCTGATCTACGCGGAAGACCCGGCCAACGGGCCGCAAATCCTGGCCGTCGCGCACCAGAGCCGCGAACCGGGTTACTGGGACAGCCGCAGCTGATCCACTCGGGACGGCAGGCATCCAACGCCACCCGCCCTGCCCCGCGTCAACGATTCCAGCCGCTCGGACGACCTAGAAAGCCGCCCTGGTCCAGCCGGCCGCCGCGGCGCTGCTCCTGCGCGTCGACCCCGGCGTCAGTGACGTCGGGGTCGGCGATCCGGATGAAGCCGCGGCGTACCGCGTCCAGCGACGCCGTCATGTTCAGCGGCATATCGGCCGCTTCCATGTCGGTGCCACTATCCGGCATTCGGTGCGTGGACGCACCTGTTTCACGATGCGACAACATTCGTCAATTCCCCTCCGCGCTTACAAAGGAGTCATCGAAGGTCCATTCGAACACGCAGTCGCGATCGCAGTTTCGAGGACCGGATTCCGCAGGGAACCAAATGCGCGCGTCGTGGCGCCGATTTCTAAGTGCAAGCGGCCGGAACCGGAGTCGGCGCCGGGTTGGGCCGCATCGCGGCAATCTACGTGGGGCTGTGCGCGCCCTCATGCCACCCCGCCGACGCTTCACCTGCGCCCTCTCTGCGGGACGGCCGCGGGATCGGTATGAAAAAGTCCGCAGGTCGGCATGCAACCCTCGACCCATGCCCATGCAGAAACCGCCGACCACCACCATAACGGCGCAGCGACCGCCGATTCGGTAGGATGCGCCCATGCATTCCTCACGCACTTCCGTGGCCAAGTCTCCCGGCCAGCGATCAACCGGATCGTGATCGCGCTCCTCCAGCCAATCATCGGCTACGCGGTGTTTCTCGGGCTTGCATGGCTCATGTCCGAAAACAAGCGTGGCGTGCCGTGGCGCACCGTTCTTGGTGGCATGGCGCTGCAATTCGGGCTGGCGGCGCTGCTGCTGAAGGTGTCCGTCGTGCGGGCGGCATTCGTGGCTCTCAACGATGCGATGCTCGCACTGGAGGCGGCCACGCGTGCCGGCACTTCAATGGTGTTCGGCTTTCTTGGCGGCGCGCCCCTGCCGTACGCGGAAACCGCGGCTGGCGCGAGTTTCGTGCTCGCGTTTCGGGCCTTGCCGGTCGTCCTGGTGATGAGCGCCCTATCAGCCCTGTTGTTCCACTGGCGCATCCTGCCGTTGCTGGTGCGCGCGATGTCCGCGCTTTTGGAGCGCGTTCTCGGCGTCGGTGGCGCCGTTGGGCTATCCACCGCCGCCAACGTGTTTGTCGGCATGGTCGAGGCCCCCTTGCTGGTCAAGCCCTACCTCGCCCGCGTTTCGCGGGGCGAGCTATTCATCATCCTGTCCGCAGGCATGGCGGGCGTGGCAGGCACGGTGATGGCGCTCTACGCCGGCATCCTGGCGCAGCGCGTGCCCGGCGCCCTTGGGCACATTCTCGCTGCGTCGTTCATCAGTGCGCCGGCCGCGATCGCGTTCGCCGCGCTGATGGTGCCGCCCGCGGGCGCGCCCACCGGGCGCGATGCGGCCTTGCCGCGAGCCGACGCCAGCAGTATCGATGCAATCACGCGAGGCACCAGCGAGGGATTGGCGCTGCTCCTGAACATCGTCGCCATGCTGATCGTTCTGGTGGCATTGGTGGCCCTGGCCAATCAATTGTTGGCCCTGCTCCCCCACACCGGCGTACCGTGGTCGCTTCAGGGGCTGCTCGGCCGGGCGATGGCGCCGCTGGCCTGGTTGGCCGGCGTGCCCTGGCACGAGGCGGGCGCTGCGGGCGCGTTGCTCGGCACCAAGATCGTTCTCAACGAGCTGATCGCCTATCTCGATCTGGCAGCCTTGCCGCCCGAAGCGCTTTCGCCGAGCAGCCGCGTGATCATGACCTACGCGCTGTGCGGCTTTGCCAATCTCGGCAGCCTGGGCATCATGATCGGCGGCATCGTGACGATGCTGCCGGAGCGCCGGGCCGAAATCCTTGAACTCGGACCGCGCACCCTTGCGGCGGGTACGCTGGCCACTTTGTCTTGCGGCTGCGTTGTAGGGATGCTGATTTGATCCCCGGGCGTTGTGACAAGCACGGGACCGCGTTGACGGGGGGACGTGCGCCATTCGAAACCCGCGGTGGTCACCTGCAGCTCGCCGGCATCAGTTTGGTTGGCTCCCCCACGCATTTCCAGGTGATGTTGCCGGTGGCGGTGTCGTAAGTCGGCGTGATGGTAATGGTGACCGGCATGCCGACCGAGGTACTTGCCGTACTGCCATTGATCACGATGATGCCATCGCGCGAAACCGACCCGCCGGATACCTTTCCCAAAGTTTGAAAGGTAAGGTCCGCGCCGGCATTGGCCGGGTCAAGCTCCGACGCGAATCTTTCCGCAATCGCCGTCCTGTATGCGCTGCCAGCGAGAATAAGCTCAGCCACCCTGGCACGCGGGGTGTAGTCGCAACGGGACGGCACGAACACTGCCACAAGCAAAGTAAGCACGACCATCTGCGCGTTGCTGATGGCCTTGTCCAATGCTTGATGCGCCATATCGACAAGT
>CANGUJ010000346.1 GCA_947456845.1 Burkholderiales bacterium
ACAGCAGGGCCAGGCCGCCCCGCCCCCCGCGCAGGGTGTTCATACCGATGCCTCCACCAGGTGCGGCAGCATGCGCTCGGTGGTGTCGCGCAGCCGGGTGGCCATGAGCCGCAGCAGCATCATCATCAGCTTGTGCGCCAGGCGCGGGTTGTCCACCATCAGCGCGGCGAGGTTCTCGCGCGGCAGCACGGCAAGGTCGGTCGGTTCGGCGGAAATGCAGCTCGCGAAGCGCGGCTTGCCGTCGATGAGCGACATTTCGCCCAAAAACGCGCCCGGCCCGGCCTGCGCCACCTCGATGCTCTCGCCGGCGGCGGATCGCTTGACCACGCGGATGCGGCCGGTCAGCACGATCACCAGGAAGCCGCCGGCCGCGCCCTCGCGGATGATGGTGGCGTTGCTCGGGGCGCCGAAGCATTCGAGGTATTCGCACAGCGCGCCGCACTCCCTGGCCGAAAACCCCTCGAACAGCGCGAGCGGTTGCAAGACCTCGAGGATCTCGTCAAGGAAATCGGTGGCCCGCCCCAGGGGGGCGAGTTCGGGCAGCAGGTCGGCGGCGCGGGCGAGCATGGTTTAGGCGCGATTATCCGCCGGGACGCGGTGGTTTCGCAATAACTCAATTTTTACAATGGCTTGCATGTGTTTTTTGAAAAACCGCTTTCAGTAGGCCGAGGGGTCGCCCTTGAACACCACCAGGATGGTCTTGAGGATGATCTTCAGGTCCAGCTGCAACGACCAGTTGCGCAGGTAGTCCAGGTCGTAGTCCACCCGCGCCTGCATCTTTTCCAGCGAGTCGGTCTCGCCGCGGTAGCCGTTGACCTGCGCCCAGCCGGTGATGCCGGGCTTGACCTTGTGGCGCACCATGTAGCCGGTAATGAGCTTCCTGTACTGCTCGTTGTGCGCCACCGCGTGCGGGCGCGGCCCCACGATGCTCATGCGCCCCTGCAGCACGTTGAAGAACTGCGGCAGTTCGTCCAGCGAGGTGCGGCGCAGGAACGCGCCCACCCGGGTCACGCGCGGGTCGCTGCGCTTGGCCTGGGTGATTTGGGCGCCATCTTCGGTGACCCGCATGGAGCGGAACTTGTAGACCTGGATTTCCTCGCCGTCGAGCCCGTAGCGGCGCTGCTTGAATATCGCCGGGCCGGGGGAACTGAGCTTCACGGCGATGGCCACCGCCAGCATCACCGGGGCGACGAGAACCAGGATCAGGATGGAAAGGACGATGTCCGAAAGCCTTTTGACAAGGCCGTTGCCGCCGCGGAACGGCGTTTCGCACACCGAGATGACCGGCATGCCGTACACCTGCATGGGGCGGCCCTGGATCAGGTCGGTGACGAACATGTCGGGCACGAAGTAGATCGAGGCGGTGGTGTCCTTGAGGTCGTTTAACACCTGCAGGATGCGCGGCTGGGAGGCCATCGGCAGCGAAAGGTAGATCAGGTGCACGCCGTTGTCGCGGGCGTAGGCCGGCAGGTCGGCGAGCCGGCCCAGCATCCGGTACGGCTCGGCCTGGTTGAGCCGGTCGCCGGTGCGGTCGTCGAAAAAGCCCAGGAGGCGCATGCGCGAGTAGCGCGCCTGGCCGATGCGCGCGGCCAGCGCCAGGCCCTGTTCGTTCATGCCGACGATCACCGCCCGTTGCGGCGGGCCCTGCAGCGCCAGGATCCACGGCGCGGCCGCCCGCAGCAATACGTGCGCGGCGACCTGCGCGGTCGGCGCCATCCACAGCCACGCGGCCACCGCCTGGGCGGAGAACTCGCGGATGTAGCGGGTGGCGAAGCCGGTCAACAGCAGCAGCGCGGCGATCCAGATCCAGCCGAACAGCACGTCGGTGACCACGCGGCGCAGCGGCAGCTGCAGGCGCGGGGTGCCGGGAAAGGTGATCGAGAACCCGATCACCGAGAGGATCAGGTAGGCCGGCGGCAACTCGCCCTCGAACCACAGGGCCAGCCCCCACAGGGTGGCCACCAGCATGGCCGGGTCGAGCACGGCCTCGATGGCGGAGAGGAAGTCGTCGGTGGCGATCTGCCCCGGCGCGCGGCGCGCGCTGTTGCGCGTGGTGGCCATGGCGAGTTCAGGTTGGGACATTGGCGATCATCGCCTCGAAGCGTGACACGGCCTGCAGGCGGTTGTACACCCCGAGCTTCCTGAATATGCGCTTGAGGTGGTTTTTCACGGTAAAGGCGCTGATGTCCAAGATCAGGCCGATCTCATGGTTGGTCTTGCCCAGTTTCAGCCAGGCCATGATCTCCATTTCGCGGTCGGTCAGGCTTCGTTCGCAGACCGGTTCGTCCGCCTCGGGGTCCGGGTCGGTGCGCAGTTGCGGCACCTGGCGCAGGGCCATGTCCAGGTAGGGCAGGAGCAGTTCCATGACCTGGCGGGCCTGCTGGTCATGCACCGCCTCGCTGGCGAACAGTACGTACAGGCAGTCGTGGCGGCCGCGCTCGTCGCAGATGCCGTGGATCAGGGCGGAACGTGCGGCCTTGAGCGCACGGCCGAGTTCGCCGTCGGGTGCGGGCGCACCGGGCGCCTCCAGCGCGGCCGGGAAGCCGCTTTCGCCGGCACGCAGCACGTAGGGCACGCGGCCAAGCTCGATCCAGCGCGCGAACAGGCCTTCGAGCAGCGGCGACACCGATTCCACCGCGGTGCGCGCGGTGCGCACCCCCGGCAGCGCCGAGACGATGTCGTGGGCGATCATGCCGAGGCGAAAATCGCCCCAGCCCGCCAGCATGATCTCGTGCGGCAGGTAGCGCTGCACGTCGCCCTGCAGCCACAGCAGCAGGTCGACATGGCGGCGCACCCGCAGCGACTGTTCGACCAGTCCGAGGTAGGGCTTGAGGTCCGCGTCCGCAAGTGAGGAAAAACGGGGCATGTGGGCGGTGTGTGGGGTCAGGGGGTCGGGCACGCCGGGGGCGGAGGCATGGCGCCGCCGCATGGCCGTGCTGTTCGCATCATCTCTGTTTACCACGACCACGGCCGGCACCGTATCCCTCGGGTTGATGAAATCGCAAACATTGGTGAAATACTTCACGCAACCCACGATTTCCCGCTGTTTTTGACCGTGCGCCCGCCTGCGGCCGCCGCCCGGAACCCAAAGCTTGCACGCGCAAAAAGGCGCATTGTGCACGGAGGATGTTTCAGGCGCGTTGCAGTCCATGATGCACATGCCGCATCCCGTTGCAGAAATCATGCCGCGAGCGCTGCGAAACCGGCACCGCACGGAGAACCATCCAGGAATGGGGGCCAAGAGAAGATCCAAATGGGGTCAGACCCCTTTCCTTGCGCCGCGATGCCACGCCCGCGACAAATGGGGTCTGACCCCATTTTCAGGGTGGAGGCGGAGGCCGGAATCGAACCGGCGTACACGGCTTTGCAGGCCGCTGCATAACCATTTTGCTACTCCGCCGCCGGAGCAAGGGGCATGGCACAAACAAAAAAGGAAAGTCATGAAGCGACTTTCCCTTGTTGACCATGGAGCGGGAGACGAGGCTCGAACTCGCGACCTCAACCTTGGCAAGGTTGCGCTCTACCAACTGAGCTACTCCCGCCTTGACAGACTGATAGTATAGCAAATGCTTCAATGCCCGTGTCAACTTTCGTCGGCGGGCCGGTCATCGGGCGACGCGAACGCCGCCTTGATGTACCACACCATCGACACCAGCGTCAGCAGGGCCGCGGCCCAGATGAACCACTCGCCCAGCACGCGCGCCTCGAACAGGCCCATGAAGTTGTCGTGGAACAGCAGCAACGGGATGGCGATCATCTGCGCGATGGTCTTGATCTTGCCCAGGGCATTGACGGCCACGCTGCGCGCCCGCCCGATCTGCGCCATCCATTCGCGCAGGGCGGAGATGGCGATCTCGCGCCCGATGATGACCAGCGCGATGATGCTGTCGCAGCGTCCCAGCTGCACCAGGACCACCAGCGCCGCGGCGACCATGAGCTTGTCGGCCACCGGGTCGAGGAAGGCGCCGAAGGCGGACTGCTGGTCGAGCTTGCGCGCGAGCCAGCCGTCGAGCCAGTCGGTCACCGCCGCGAGCACGAACATGAAGGTGGCGAGCTGGTTCTTGTCCGTCGCGTCGAGCCAGGCGTCCGGGGTGTAGAACACGCCCACCACCAGCGGTATGAGCAGGATCCGCAGCCAGGTCAGCAGGTTGGGGATGTTGATGCGGCTGTCGGGCAAGCTATTTCACTTCCTCGACGCGCACCAGCACGCGCCGCTCCTGCGAGCCGGCGTCCGAGGAGCGCGCCAGCACGCCCGAGGTCTCCGCCGAGTTCGCCAGGTTGACCCCGCCCAGTTCTATCCACTCGCCGAGCCGGCCGCTCACGGTGGAGACCACGCGGTTGGTGCTGGCCGCGCCGGGGCCGAGCCCGGCGTTGGCGCCCAGCGGGGTGTTGCGCTCGGCGCCGATGTCCAGGAACACGGTCTGGCCGTTGACCCGCGGGGTGACATAGAAGCCGGTGTTGTAGTCGCGCGGCAGCGACGATTCCTGCGTGACGGTAGTCGTGCCGGTGCGCGTGACGGTGCGCTGCGTCACCAGGGTGCTGGTGCCGGTGTTGATGAAGGCGGGGTTGCCCTCGGTCACCCGCACCTGCTGGGCCACGTTGTCCTGCGCGGT
>CANGUJ010000347.1 GCA_947456845.1 Burkholderiales bacterium
CGCACCGAGACCAACGAGGAGAAGCCATGCTGTACGAAATGCGCATTTACCACTGTGTGCCCGGCCGCCTGCCGGCGCTCAACAAGCGCTTCGAGGAGAAGACACTCAAGATGTGGAAGAAGCACGGCATCCGCCAGGTGGGATTCTGGACCGACCTGATCGGCTACAGCAACCAGAAGCTCACCTACCGGCTGGCCTGGGAATCGCTGGCCGAGCGCGAGCAGAAGTGGAACAAGTTCGCCACCGACCCCGAATGGGTGGCCGCGCGGGCCGAGAGCGAGAAGGACGGACCGATCGTGGCGCATGCGGAAAACAGTATCCTCACGCCGACGGCCTACTCGAAGCTCAAGTAGCGAAAAGCGCCATTCATTCCGCGGCGTGGGCCGCAGCAAAAAGGGGCCCCGTCAGGGGCCCCTTTTTTCTTGTTGGCACCCTGGCCGGGGCGCCCGCCGGGTCAGGCGTGCATCAGTTCCCACAGCCGCGGTGGCGTGAGCGGCATTTGCAGTTTCTGCGTGAGCTCTTTCCTGCCCGCGCGCGCCAGGGCGTCGGCCACCGCGTTGACCACCGCAGGCGTGGCGCCTATGGTGCCCAGCTCGCCCACGCCCTTGACCCCCAGCACGTTGGTCAGGCACGGCGTGGCCTGGTCCATCTCGGTCTTGAAGGGCGGCGCCATCTCGGCCTTGGGCAACGTGTAGTCCATGAAGCTGGCCGACAAGGCCTGGCCGGAATCGGCGTCATAGATGATTTTTTCCGCCAGCGCCTGGCCGATGCCCTGCAGCGCGCCGCCGTCGAGCTGGCCGCGCACGATGGTCGGGTTGACCACCCGGCCGACATCGTTCACCGAGGCGTAGGCCACCACGTCGACATGGCCGGTATCGGGGTCGATTTCCACTTCACAGATGTGGCAGCCGTTGGGCCAGCTGGGCGCCGAGGCGGAGGTGGACGATTCGATGGCGATGCGCTTGTCCGGCTGCTTGCCCGCCAGCGTGAACAGGTCGATCTTGCGGTCGGTGCCCACCACGCGCAGCTCGCCGCCCGCGTACTCGATGTCGCCGGCGGAAACCTCGAGTTCTTCGGCGGCCAGTTCACGCGCCTTATCCACGGTCTTTTCGCTGGCGACCTTCACCGCGCCGCCGCCGGTGAACAGCGACCGCGATCCCGCGCTGCCGAAGCCGACGCCGCGGTCGGTGTCGCCCAGCACGATGCGGATCTTCTCCGGCGGCAGCTTGAATACATCCACCGCCAGTTGACGCAGGCTGGTGGCGATGCCCTGCCCCATCTGCTGCACGGCCGAGAAAATCTCCACCATGCCGTCTGCGCCGACGGCGATGGACACCTTTTCTTCCAGCGCGTTGCCGCCGGTCCATTCCAGGAAGGTGGCGATACCCTGGCCGCGCAGCTTGCCGCGCTTGGCGGATTCGGCACGCCGCGCCTCGAAACCCTGCCAGTCGGCCAGTTTGAGCGCCTGGTTCATCACCGATTCGAATTGGCCGCTGTCGTAGGTCTGGGCTATCGGGCTCTTGTACGGCATCTGGTCGGGGCGCACCATGTTGCGGCGGCGCAGTTCCACCCGGTCGATGCCGGTCACGCGCGCCGCCTCGTCCATCAGGCGCTCGATGTTGTAGATCGCCTCGGGGCGCCCGGCGCCGCGATACGGTCCGGTGGGCGCCTGGGTGGTCATCACCGCGAGCATGTGGAAGTCGATGGCCTGGATGTCGTAGATCGAGGTCTGCACCCATGGGCCGATCATCAGCTGGATCGCGCCACCGGCCGGGGTGGTGTAGGCGCCGACGTTGGCATGGGTTTTCACGCGCAGGCCGAGAATCCTGCCGTTGGCGTCCAGCGCCATCTCGGCGCGACTCTCGATATCGCGACCATGGGTGGTGGAGAGGAACTCCTCGCCGCGCTCGGCCACCCACTTCACGTTGCGCTTGAGCTTCAAGGCCGCCCAGGCGACCACGCAGTCCTCGGGGTAGATGCCGGTTTTCATGCCGAAGCCCCCGCCGACGTCGCCGACCAGCACGCGCACGCGGTCCTTGGGGATGCCCAGCACGGCATCGCACAGCGTGTCGCGCATGGACGAGGGCATCTGCGTGCTCATGCGGATGGTGAGGCGGTCGGTCGCGGCATCGTAGCCGGCCAGCACGCTGCGCGGCTCCATGGTCACCGCGGCCAGGCGCTGGTTGATGATGTCCAGGCTCACCACATGGGCGGCGGCGGCGAAGGCGGCAGCCGTTTTCGTGGCGTCGCCATGGCGCATTTCGGCGGCGATGTTGCGCGGCGCGTCGGCGACCAGGCGCGGCGCCCCGTCGGCCATCGCGGCGGCGATGCCGGGCAGGGGCGGCAGTTCCTCGTATTCCACCTGTATGGCTTCCAGGGCGGCGCGTGCGGCAGCGGGAGAATCGGCCACCACGGCGGCCACCGTCTCGCCCACGTAGCGCACCACCTTGTCGGCCAGCGGCAGGCGCGGCGAACTGGCGCAGGGCTTGCCGTCGGCGCGTTTCAGGAACGGGTTGGCCGGCAGGTGCCGAACGCCGGCGGCGGTCAGGTCGGCGCCAGTCACCACCAGCAGCACGCCGGGCATCGCCCTGGCCGCGGCGGTGTCGATGGAAACGATGTTCGCATGCGCCTGGGTGGAGCGCAGGAACAGCAAATGGGTCTGGCGTTCCAGCGTGACATCGTCGGTGAAGACGCCGCGGCCTTCGACCAGCGCCAGGTCTTCCATGCGGTTGACCGACTGGCCGCTGCCGAAGCGCGCGGTGATCATCTCTTGGCTCATGGGGGAATCTCTGAAAACGTGGGTTTGCACGAAATGCGAAGGCGAGAAGCTACCACGAACCCGCGCGGCATTGTCGACACGCGGGGCGGTTACATGCGCTCACAAATGGCGGTCAGCCGCCCGCGCCCGGCGGTGCGTTGAACGCAAGCGCGCTTAGCCCATGCCGCGCGCCTCATGGAGACCTTTGATGAAAACACTCGTACCCCTGCTCCAGCTCGTTGCCGTCCTCGCCGGATGCACCGTGGTGCCGGCCGGTCGTCCGGTGATCTACGGGCCGCCCCCGGTGGTCACGGTGGCGCCTCCCGTGGTGGCGGTGGCGCCACCGGTGGTCGCCGTGGCCGCTCCGGTGGCGGTGTACCCCGCCGCGCCGCCGGTGGTGCTGGTGCCTTCGCGGCCGTACTACGGCCCCCATGGTTACGCCGGCCGGCGCTACGGTTACTGGCGCTGAGGGCCCGCTCAGGCTGAGGGCCCGCTCAGTACTTGACCGAGCAGCCGTAGGGCGTGGTGCTTGCCACGCTCACCGGCTTGCCGGCGAGGGATTCATCGAGCGCGGCGCGCACGTGGTTGCGCGCCCCCTTGATGTCTTCGGGCGAAACGGAGCGCCTGTCGTCGATGGCGCCGTTGTAGACCACCCGGCCCTCCGGGCTGACGACGATCATCTGCGGCGTGGTGCGGGCCGAATAGGCGCGGCCGGCGTCGCCGAACTCGTCCATCAGGGTGGCGCGCGGGGCGCCGCCCTGGGCCTTCATCCACTCGCCCATCTTGGCGGGCTTGAGATAGTCATGATGCGAAGGGTTGGTGGAATTCACCGCCAGCCACACCACGCCGCGGCCGCCGCTTTCCTTTTGCAGGGCCTGCATGTTCTTGCTGACGTAATGCTTTTGCACATACGGGCAGCCGGGATTCACCCATTCCAGCACCACCCATTTGCCGCGCATGTCGGAGAGTTTGACCGGCTTGCCATCGGTGGCGGGCAGCGAAAAATCGGGCGCCATCTGCCCCGGTGGCGCGGCCGCCGTCGACTGCGCGGAACACAGCAGGCACAGGATATACAGGAAGCAGGGGAAGACGGACAGAAGGCGGCGCATGGTCGGAAGGCTCCGGATTGAAGACGCTCAAAGCGCTTTGAGCGCATCGATGATGATTCGTTCCGACAGGATTTCCGGGAGGATCACCGGCGCCTTGCCCGGCGCGTAGAGCACGTACACCGGCACGCCGTTGCGGCCGAACGCATTGAGGGCGGCGGTGATCGCCGGGTCGCGGCGGGTCCAGTCGGCGCGCATGAGCCTGACCGACTTGGCGGCAAAGGCTTCGCGCACCGGCCGGGTCTCCAGGACGACCTTCTTGTTGACCTGGCAGGTCACGCACCAGGCGGCGGTGAAATCGACGAACACCGGGGTGCCGGCGGCATTGAGCGCGCCGATGTCGCTTTCCGCCCACGCCACCCAGCCATTCTGCCTGGTCGATGAGGGATCGGCCGCGACCTCGTTGCCCGGCCAGGCCGCGACCAGGCCGCATGCGATGGCCGCCACCGCGCCCAGGCGCCAGACGGCGCCGCCGGCCTGGCTGATCATCCAGGCGCCCATGCCGATTAACACCATCGCGGCGCCCAGCCAGATGATGGAATCCGGCCCGACCTGCAGCGAAAGCACCCATGCCAGCCACACCACGGTGGCGTACATCGGGAAGGCGAGGAACTGCTTGAAGCGCGCCAGCCAGGGGCCGGGCCGCGGCAGGCGCTTGAGCCAGGCCGGGAACCAGGCCAGCAGCACATAGGGCGCGGCCATGCCGGCGCCGAGTGCGCCGAACACCGCCAGCGC
>CANGUJ010000348.1 GCA_947456845.1 Burkholderiales bacterium
AGCGCGGCCAACCAGGGCCGCGCGCAGCGTTTGGACACTTTGATAGACCTGGCACCGCACGACGCGCGCGGCGCGCGCCTGCACACCGCCGTTTATCGTGTCATGCGGAGCAGCTTGCCGTTCACGCTCAAGGTCGTTGAACGTCACCCGCTGTCGCCACAGCTTTTCTTTCCCAATTCCGGTGAGCGTTTCCTGGTCTGCGCCTGTCCGAACCTGCCCGACGGCAACCCCGACCTGGGGTCACTGCAGGGCTTCATCGGCTCCTGCCGCCAGGGCATAGTTTGGGGCGCCGGTGTATGGCACAGCCCGTTCGCTGCGCTGGGAACAGCCGGCGACTTCCTCATGCAACAATGGCTATCCGGCAGTCCGCTCGACTGCGAAGAACATCACCTGGCCGCGCCGGTTACCGTGCAAGGGTGATTGCGACAGCGCCAAGACCGCAAAGGAAACGCATGCGTACAGACACCCGGCTTCGATTCACCATGCGCGTACTCGGCTGGTTCACCGCCGCCGCAGCGGCGCTTCTGTCGCCCGGCACACAAGCGCAGGGCTTTCCGGTCAAGGGCGTCACCATTGTCGTGCCGTTTCCGCCGGGCGGTGGCCCGGACATCGCAGCCCGTGTCCTGGCCGAGAAGCTGGCCGTGCGCCTGGGCCAGGCGGTGGTGGTGGAGAACAAGCCCGGCGCAGGCGCCCTGATCGGCGCGGCCGCCGTGGCCAAGTCGGTGCCGGACGGACACACCCTGCTGCTTACACCCAACACCATGGTGATCTCCCCACATGTGCTGCAGGCCGGTGCAGGCGGCGGCGTTGACGTGCACAAGGACCTCGTGCCGGTGCTCTCCCCCGCCACCACGCCGCTGGTGCTGGTTGCCCATCCCCAGATGGGCGTGAACAGCCTCAAGGCGATGCTGGAGGCGGCGCGCGCGACGCCCGGTTTGCCGTATGGGAGCCCAGGCAATGGCTCGCCCATGCATTTCGCCGGCGAGATGTTCAAGCGCTCGGCACGGGTGGATCTGCTGCACGTGCCATACAAAGGTGTCGGCCCGTCGATCACCGCGGCGGTCGGCGGCGAAATCAAGCTATTGTTCACCGGACTGGGCGGTGCCGTGCCGCACATCCGATCCGGCAAGCTGGTCGCGCTCGCGGTAACGGAAAAGTCCCGCTCCGCCCTGTTGCCGGAAGTACCGACCGCCACGGAACAAGGGGTGCCGAATGTCGAGGTCAACGCCTGGTACGGTGTGCTTGCGCCCGCAGCCACGCCGCAACCGGTGATCGCCCGCCTCAACCAGGACTTCAACGCCGCGCTGCAAATGCCGGATGTACGCACCCGCCTGGCTGGCGCCGGCCTGGACGTTCTGGGCGGGGCGCCGCAGGTGCTGGCCGATTTCATGAAGGCCGACCACCAGCGCTACGGGCAGTTGACACGCGAGCTCGGCATCAAGGCCGATTGAACCCGATGCCGCAGCAGTTTCAGCGCGACGCGCCCGGCTGAAACTGGAATTGACCCAAGCCGATCAATGGATCGATCGCGCCGGCCTCGATCAGCGCGCGGCGTGGCAATGCCTGCCCGCATGCGTGCTCAAGCGAGGCGGTGTCGGTGGCACCTTCCGGCATCACCACCCAGATGGGCGCCAGCGCTTTGGCCGGGCGCGCCCCCTGTCTGCGGTCCCGGGACATCGGGGCATGCCCCGAAACAACCAGGGGGCTGCCTCGCCCTATACGCCACTTCCAGTCCAGTCGCATAATCGGCGGCATCATCCCGCCGAGCCAGGCTTCCCGTAAGATCAAGCATCCATTCGTCATGGCTGCTCACGCCAATGCATTCCCACCTGACTCTCGCCATCGACGGCCGCCTCGCGGTGGTCACCCTCAATCGCCCACCCGCCCGCAATGCGCTTTCCCGGGTGTTGATGCGCGAGCTCACCTCCTGCGCACGCGAACTGGCCGAGCGCACCGACGTCGACGTGGTGATCCTGACCGGCGGCGACCTGTGCTTTTCCGCGGGGGCCGACCTCAAGGACGCCAACGCCTGGGCCGATGAGTCGCTGTCGACGGTCGAACGTCGCGAGGTCGCCGGTACCGGCTATCGACTGTGCAAGGCTTGGGAGGAAATGCCGCAGATCACCATCGCCGCCATCGAGGGCTATGCCGTCGGCGGCGGCCTGGCGCTTGCGCTGGCCTGCGACTGGCGGGTAGCGGCGCACGACGCCTTCGTCTCCCTGCCCGAAATCGCCCTCGGCATTCCCCTCACCTGGGGCACCGTCCCGCGCCTGGTCAACCTGCGGGGGCCGGCCCGGGCAAAGCGCCTGACCATCCTGTGCGAGCGCTTCCCGGCGCCCGAAGCGCTGGCCATGGGTCTGCTCGATTACACGGCGCCGAAGGGCCAGGCCCTGGCCAGGGCCCGCGAGGTCGCGGCGCAAACGCTCGCCATGCCGGCGGCCGCGGTGCGCATGAGCAAGGAATCCGTGAACGCGATCACGCTGGCCCTCAATCACGCCGCCGGCTATATGGCGCATGACCAGATCGCCCTGGCCGCCGCAAGCCCGGAGTCGCGGGCGGCACGCGCCGGCGCGCTCAAGCCGGGCCGGTAGTCGCCGCAGGCCATGGAACTCTACTGGCTGCAGGACTTCCTCGCCCTGGTGCGCACCGGCAGCTTTTCGCGCGCCGCGGCCGAACGCCACGTCACCCAGTCGACCTTCAGCCGGCGCATCCAGGCGCTCGAAGACTGGGTCGGCGCGCCGCTGTTCGACCGCGGCGCGCGCCCGGTGGAACTCACCTCGGCCGGCCAGCAGATGCTGCCCATCGCCGTGGGCAGCGTGGAGCCGCTGCTCGATTTCCGTGCCTCGATCCGCGCCAAGCATGCCGACGCCGCGCCGACGGTCACCTTTCTCATGCCCACCGCCTGCTCGGCCGGTTTCTTCCCCGCGCTGCTGGCGCGGTTGAACCGCGAAATCGGCCCGTTGATCGGGCGCGGCGCGGTCAAGCCCATCGATGAAGTGGCCGACCTTTATGCCGCTGGCGAGGCGGACCTGGCGCTTTCCTATCGTCATCCGGCACTGGCGCGCCCGGCCGGCTTCGACAGCCTGGACGCCATCGAAATCGCCGATGAGCCGATGATTCCGGTCTGCGCGCCGCAGCGGCGCGGCAGCGCCGGCTACGACCTGCCGCCGACGCCCGACTCGGCCCTGGTCTACCTGCCCTACGGGCGTTCCTCCTACATCGGCCGCGCGGTCGACGAAGAAGTGGCGCGGCGCGTTGCCGCCGTGCAGGTGCAGAGCCTGTTCGAGGATCCGCTGATCTTCATCCTCAAGGAGCTTGCGCTGCAGGGCATGGGCGTGGCCTGGCTGCCGCTGTCGACCATCGAGCGCAACCTGGCCGACGGCAGCCTGGTCCATATCGGAGGGGGCGACTGGGATATCGCCCTGACCGTGGAACTGCTCAGGCGCAAGAAGCCCCTGCCCGCGGCAGCGGAGACGGTATGGGCATTGCTGGCGCGCGGGACGCCGCCGCAGCGCGCGACGCCGCAAACGGCCAGGGGGGCGCCACATCGCCCGGCTCAAGGCCGCGGGTGATCAGCACCACGCGCGACTGATCCACGCCGCGCGACAGGAACTCGGGAGCCGCCACCAGGTGCCCGACCACATGCAGGGCCACCGCGCCCGCGACACCCTCGGCGGCGACGATGCCCTTGGCGCGCAGCAGCCGCGCGCCATGCGTATCGGCCAGGCCCTGCAGCCAGTTGCCCAGCGCGGCCAGCGGCTGGGCCGCGGCCCAGTGCAGCACGAAGGACTCGACCGCATCGTCGTGCGCGGCGCGCAGGAGCGCCGCCGGAACCTCGCGCGCCGCCGCCACTGGAGCGCTGTCGAACCACGCCGCCGCGGCGACACCGCGCGGCGTGCGCAGGATTTCCGCCTGCGGATTCATCGCCACCAGGCGCTCCTCCAGGCGCGCCAGCGCGTCGGGCGTGGCCAGTTCCGATTTCGACACCAGCAGACGGTCGGCGAGCAGGGCCTGGCGTGTGGCGCTGGCGTCATCCGCCAGCGCCGCGACGCCCTGCTGCGCATCGACCACGCACACCAGCGCATCGATGCGGAAGCGCCCGGCCAGCGCCGGCGATTCGGCGAACAGCTGTAGGATGGGTCCGGGCTCGGCGAGCCCGCTGGTTTCCACCACCACCCGGTCGAACGCGGGAATCTCGCCCTGCGCCGCGCTGCGTTCCAGCTGTAGCAGGGCGACCGCCAGGTCGGCGCGCACCTGGCAGCATACGCAGCCGCCGGGTAGCAGCACCACGTCCTCGGTGGCGGCGCGGATCAGGTCATGGTCGATGCCGATGGCGCCGAACTCGTTGACCACCACGGCGACGTTGCGCAGCACCCCGCGCAAGGCGGCATTGAGCAGCGTGGTCTTGCCGGCGCCGAGCGCGCCGGTGAGGACGGTGACCGGAATCGGGCTCGACCGGCGTGCGCCGGCAGCGGCGTCGGCCATGACTCAGGCGAGCCGCTTGACAATCAGGTCGAGCGCGGCGCCCACCGCCGCCAGGCGCACGGCGTCGCGGTCGCCCGGGAACACATGGCGCTCCACCAGCGTCGGCGCCCCC
>CANGUJ010000349.1 GCA_947456845.1 Burkholderiales bacterium
CGACTGGCCTACCAGGTTCTCGGATTCGGCGAGCCGTTCCATGCCCCAGCCTATGCCCGCCAGCAGCACCAGCGAGCCGGCGGCCCAGACCGCCACGCGCGCCTGCCACAGACGGTATGTCTCGCGCAGCCAGCCCGGCGCGAAATTGAGCCTGGGCCGCGCGCGGGCGATCACCTGCACCCAGAGGGTGTCGGCGAACTGCGCCTCCTCGTCGGCCCCGACGCCGGTCGCTTCGAGGGCTTCGACGCGCTTTAAGCCGACGCATCGCCGGGCAACTGCGAGGTCGAGGAAGATCGCGTCGAGTGCATCCACCAGCAGTCCGGGGCGGCTCCACGCCGCTTCCTCGCCCGGCGGCACCAGAATCAGCGCCGGCAGCGTTTCGTCCCTGGGCAAAAGGCGCAGGCCGACCAGGTAGTTCTGCGTCTTGTTGACTTCGGTGAGGCAGGCTGTCGCGAAATCGTCGCCCTCGTCGTGCGCGATGGCCGCAAGGCGGGAAAAACGCGCGACGCCGTTGTCGATGAAGGTCTGGCGCAGGCCGGACCGGTTGACCGAGACCAGCAGCATGCGCCGGGGCGGGCTGCCGGTGCGCGCCTTCAACCAACGCAGCAGGTTCGGTGCGGCCACCGGCGGCGAGAAGACGCCTGCCACGCGCGCGCCCGCAGCCGAGAGCGGCGCGAGCCACTCATTGAGGCCTTCGACATTGGTAAGGCCAAGCATTTGCACGTGCTCGTCGCGCCGGCCATCGGCCTGGCGGCCGAGCGAGGCGATGGCGTGATAGGGCGAGTCGCGGTAGATCTGGCCGGTCTTGCGGTCGAGCAGCCGGGTGCGCGCCGCGCCGCGCAGAAAGGGCACGGTGTCCTGGCGAAAATCCTCTTCGATCTGGTCCGACAGGACGCGGAAGATCGAACTGCGCCGCGACCTCGCGAAGGCCGCGAAGACCTCTCCCTCGCCCGGCACGAAGCGGGCTTCCAGAACCAGACGGCTGCCGGCGGCCAGGTAGCAGTCGCACCCGGCGGCGGTGATGGACAGTATGCGTTTGGACGGCGTCAGCATGGCATCAGATCTTCAGCTTGCCGATCGCGTCGTAGATCGGGCCCAGCACGGCCAGCAGGATCCAGCCGATGATCAGGCCGAGAATCACCGTCAGGACCGGCTCGATCAGGGCCTGCACCCGTTCGACCGATTCGCGCACTTCGCGGTTGTAGAAGTAGCTCACGTTGAGCAGCGACTGATCCAGGCCGCCGGTGGATTCGCCGACGCGCAGCATGCGCAGCACCAGGGGCGGAAACAGCCCGACGGCCTGGAACGCCGAGGTGATGTTCTGGCCTTCGTTGATGAGGGAACTGGCGCGCGCGATGGCGTCGCCCACCGCGAGGTTGCCTGACACGTCTTCGGCGATCTTGAGGATGTCCAGCACGGTGATGCCTGCGGTGTACATCATCGCGAAGGTGCTGGCGAAGCGCGACAGGATGATCTTGTGCAGGATCGGCCCCACATACGGGATCTGCAGCTTGTAGCGGTCGAACGTGAAGGCAAAATTCGGTGAATACCGCAATGCGGCGGCCGCCAGCAGCACCAGCGCGACGGGTAGGCCCAGGATCAGGTACCAGTAGTCCTGCATGAAGCCCGCGACGCTGATCAGGGCGCGGGTTTGCAGCGGCAGCTCCTGGCCCAGGTTCTTGAGAAAGCCGCCCAGTTGCGGCACCAGGTAGATCATCAGGAACGCGACGGCGGCAAACACGACCACCGCCACGAAGCTGGGATACAGGACGATCTTCTTGGTGTGCGCCGCGAGTTCGTCCTGCCATTTGAGCGCTTCGGAAATGCGCCGCAGTACCTCGGCGAGTTGGCCGGTCTGCTCGCCGGCGCGGGTCAGGCTGACGAAGATCCTGTCGAACACTTGGGGATGGTCGGCCAGCGATTCGGACAGGGTCTTGCCGCCCTCGATGGCCTCGATCATCGAGCCGATCACCTCGCGAAAACGCGGCGAATCCATGCCGTCGCGCAGCTCGGTCAGTCCCTCGAGCAGGGGCAGCCCGCTGGCCAGCATCTGTTCGAGATGGAAACAGAAGGTGATCAGGTCGCGCCGGGTGATGCGCTTGGAGCCGAACAGCGCGCGGCGGGTGTTGTCGGTGACGTCCGCGTTGATGAGGTCCAGCCCGATGCGCCGCAGGCGCATTTCGAGGTCGGTCAGGTTGACCGCCTCGAGCCGGCCGTTGACGCGCTTGCCGACTGAATCGACGGAGCTGTAGGCGAATACGGCCATTCCGCCTCAACCCCTAGCAGTGCGGACCGGTGCCGCTGTCGCGCGAGGCCATCAGCGCTGCCCCATGACGCGGCCGGTGAAATCGACTACCCGCGCGA
The DNA here is from genome assembly GCA_947456845.1 of Burkholderiales bacterium. Classification (GTDB taxonomy): domain Bacteria; phylum Pseudomonadota; class Gammaproteobacteria; order Burkholderiales; family JAEUOS01; genus JAEUOS01. Next base: position 2,365 of record CANGUJ010000349.1, read on the forward strand.
CCTCTTCGATGGTGGTTGTGCCGTCGAGGACGCGTCGCACCGCGTCCTCCGCCAGAGGGATGAAGCCCTTCGCCAGCGCGAGCTGGGTCAGCTCCCGCGTGGTGGCGCGTCGCGCCACCAGTTCGTCGAGGTCGAAATCCATCTTCAGGACTTCCATGATCGCCAGCCGCCCCCGGTAGCCCCGGTATTCGCAGTGTTCGCATCCCACGGCGCGGTGGATCACCGGCGGTTCGCCGCCCTCGGCGCCGATGATGCGGCATTCCAGCTCGTTGGCCGGATGCGCTTCCTTGCAATGGCGGCACAGGCGCCGCACCAGGCGCTGCGCGACGATGCCCACGATGTTGCCGGCCATGATGTCGGGCAGGATGCCGATATCGAGCAGGCGCGGGATGGCGCCGATCGCCGAGTTGGTGTGCAATGTCGAGTAAACCTGGTGGCCCGTCATGGCGGCGCGAAACGCCATCTCGGCGGTATCCGTATCGCGGATCTCGCCGACCAGGATGACGTCCGGGTCCTGACGCATCAGCGACCGGATGCCGGTGGCGAAATCCAGCTTGGCGGCCTCGTTGACACTGGTTTGCCGGACCATGTTCATCGGATACTCGACCGGATCCTCGAGGGTCATGATGTTGATGCCCTCGGAATTGATGTGGTTGAGGATCGAGTACAGCGTGGTGGTCTTGCCCGACCCGGTGGGCCCGGTCACCAGGATGATGCCCTCGGGCCTGGCCAGCATCAGCTTCATGAGACCGAGCTGCGCCTCCTGCAGGCCCAGCTTGTCCAGGGGCACCAGGCCGCGCTGCCGGTCCAGTATGCGCAGCACGATGTTCTCGCCGTGCGTGGTGGGCTGCGCGGCGACCCGGAAGTCGACCGAGCGGCCGGTGAGGAACAGGGTGATGCGGCCGTCCTGCGGGGCGCGCGTCTCCGCGATGTTCATCTGGCTGATCACCTTGATGCGCACCACCATGGCCGGCCAGTACTGCTTGTGCAGCGCGCGAATCTGCCGCAGGACGCCGTCGATGCGGTAGCGGATGCGCAGGAAATTCTGTTCCGGCTCGAAATGGATGTCGGAGGCGTTGCGCTGCACCGCGTCGGCGAGCAGGGCGTCCACCAGGCGCACCACCGGCTGGCTGTATTCGTTGGTGGTGGTCGACAGGCTCTGGTAGTCGATCTCGCCGGTCTCGATCTCGTTTAAGATGCCGTCGATCGAAAGTTCGTAGCCGAAGTACTGGTCGACCGCACGCGCGATTTCGGATTCGCCCGCCAGAAGCGGCACCACCTCGTAAGGCTCGCGCAGCGTGGCCAGGAGGTGGGCGCGCAACTGGTCGAGCGCGACCACGTTGTTGGGGTCGCTCATGGCGACGGCGAAGCGATGGCCGCGCCGGTCCATTTCCAGCGGGAACAGCATGTGGCGCTTGGCGAACTCGCGCGGGATGGCGTTGATGGCGGCCGGATCGATGATGATGTGCGCGAGATCGACGCCGGTCGCGCCGAGGTTCTCTGACAGCGCATCCCGCAGCGTGGCCTCGGTGACGAAGCCGAGCGACTTGAGCGCCTTGCCGAGCGGCTGGTTGGTGCGCTGCTGCTCCTTGAGCGCGATGCGCAGCTGGTCCTCGGAAAGGATGCCGCGCTCGACCAGGATCCGGCCGAGCGGTTTTTGCGAGGGCGCCGCGCCGCCGAGGGCGGCATTGGACGCGGGCGCGTTCATTTCACCGGATTGGCCAGTTGCTCGAGCCTGGCCTTGGCGCGCGCCGGATCGAAGCCCGCGCGCCGGTTCGAAGAAAGGGCGATCGCCTTGGAGTAGAAGTCCTGCGCGAGCCTGGTCTGGCGCAACTGGTCCAGGCTGACAGCCAGGTTGTAGCAGTAGTCCGGATTGTCGGACTCGGCACTGTAGGCGGTGAAGTAGGCCTGCTGCGCCTCGGCCCAGCGTCCCTGCGCCGCCATCTGGTTGCCCAGTGCGAATTGCAGCGGCGCGGCGCTCGCCGGCTCGCGCTGGTTAGCCAGCAGGGACTTGACGCGGCTTTCCGCACCAGCGGCGTCGGCGCTGTCGTGCAGGGCGGTCAACTGCGCGGTGGCGTAAGGGTCACGCGGCTGCAGTTCCAGCACGCGCCGGTACATGTTCTCGGCGATATCGCGGCGGCCGGTGCGCGACGCGATCGTGGCCAAGCCCAGCAAGGCGTCGCGGTTGGTGTTGTCGGCCTCCAGGGCGCGGTTGTA
>CANGUJ010000350.1 GCA_947456845.1 Burkholderiales bacterium
ACCTGAAAAAAAGCGAATAAATTTCATGAAATTCTTCCGAAACAATTAAATTGATCAAATGTCGGGATGGTCCGCCTGCTCAAGCGCGTGTCGACAGTGATTCAATGTTCGGAAAGCTTCTGGCGCAAAGCCAGCGTTTTTGAACGAATGGTTGATTGGGTGAACGAGCGGCATTAAATCGCACGAGGTAACGCATCGGCCAAGTAGTCATTGACCGCCCTTATTCGCTTTCTGGTTCGAACCTCCTTGTGGACCGCGAGCCAAACCGGAAGATGGGGAATTTTCAGTTTTGGCAGCAGCGGTATGACTGCTGGATCAGTGCGGATCTGGTGCTCGCTGACAAAGCCGATCCCCGGCCCCGCCCGCATGGCTTCCCAGACGACAATCAAGTCGTCGGTTCTGAAAGCATAGCGCTCCCGCGTCGCAGGTATCCCACTGGCGGCAAAACCCTTGAGGGTATCGTCGTCGCAGTCGCTGCCGATAAGGTCCTGGGTGAGAAGATCGGCCGGATTACGCGGCATACCAGGCCGACGCAGGTGGTTCTGGTGGGCACAAGCCCTTCGAGCCACCTTGCCCGTCCGCCGAGCAATTACCGTAGCCTGCCCTTAAACAACCTCTTCTGGCCCGCCATGCAAACTTTCTTCAAAGTTTCAATTCTTCAATCACTATCTGCAAGCTGTTGAGCTGATTGCGTGTTTCTCGATCGGGTCCTGACCAGAGGTTGAAGAAAGTCCCGTCAGTCTGGGGTTTCAGCGCGATGGAGACGCCGTTCTGGCCGTAACCACCTGTCTGGATGAGCTCGAAGAACCCCCCAAAAGAACAATGGCGTGGGCTGTTCTTGAAACTTCCGCGTTGCCGTACCTTGCCGAAAAAGTCCGGAGCTTATTGCGGGAACCCAGGATTCATGCGGGCATATCTCGGTCGGCATGCCAACTGCGGTCTCGAATGTGGTCATGAACGGTCCGGAATCCCAAGCGCGAATCACCATCAGATCTTGGACAGGTCCAGCGAGGAGCGGGCGAACAGTTCCTCCGCCGCGACCCGGCGTACCGACAGCCCCTGGCCGTGGTGGTAATCGGCGAACTTGTCGATGACATGGCGGTTGGCATCCAGCCCGTAAGGCCAGTAGTCCTCGCCCATCAGGGCCTTCGCTTCGTTGTGGTGATGCACCATCCAGGGCAGGCTGACGGCCAGGTGGCAGATCTCGTTGAGTTCATGCACCGCCAGGGCCTTGGCCTCGAGGAACGCCTTGTAGACGCTGACGGCCAACCAGGGGTGCTGTTCGGCCAGGGTCCTGCGGATGCCCACCATGTGCATGATGGGAAAGATGCGGGTGCGCCGGTAATAGTCCTTCTCGTCCTGGATGTAGTCCTTGAACAGCCGTCCGACATGCGGCGCACCGCGCAGGAAGCATGAGGGCGCGCGTGCGCCGATGTAGCCGTCGAGCTCGCCCGCCTCGAGCATGCCCGACAGGGTCTTGTCATCGGGAATCTGCTGCAGGTCGACCGAATCGGGCAGCGAGATCGGCGCCCGTTCGCCGCGACCGGCCTCCTCGATACCGCCACGCCGCCAGTGAATGTCGCTGGGCTTGACGCCGAACTCCTCTTCCAGGATGCCACGTATCCAGACATTGGCGGTGATCTGGTACTCCGGCACGCCGATGCGCTTGCCCTTGAGGTCCTGCGGCCGGTCGATGCCCCGGTCGGTGCGCACATAGATGCCCGACTGGCGAAACACCCGCGAAAGAAAGGCCGGCACCGCCACGTATTGGTTGTCGCCACGGGCCGTGGTCATCATGTGGCTGCTCATGGAGATTTCGGTGATGTCGAATTCGCCATAGCGGAAGGCTCGGTGGAAGGCCTCCTCGGGCTCCAGCGGCACGGCCGTGATGTCACAGCCCTCGACCTGCACCTGCCCGTTGAACAGGGCCTGGGTCCGGTCGTAATTGCCGACCGACATGCTCAACTTGAGTTTGCTCATTGTCAACCTTGCTGGACGGCTCGGGATCAATCGACCTTCAGGTTCAGGCGCTTGGCCAGCGCATTCATGCGGTCGATGTCGCTATGAACCACCTTCTGGAACTGGACCGGGTTCTCGTTGGCCGGGGTGTAGCCCAACTCCAGGAGGCGCTTTTGCATTTCGGGGCTTTGCACGATCTCGGACACCACCTCGTAGATTTTCTGGCGCAGCGGCTCGGGCACGGCGGCCGGCACCGCCAGACCCTGCCACTGTGACATCTGGAAATCGGCCGCGCCGCTCTCGGCGACGGTGGGCAGGTCCGGCAGGAAGGGCGCGCGCTGGGCCGAGGTGATGGCCAGTGCGCGCAGCTTGCCGGTCTTGAGGTGGCCGAGAGCGCCCGAGACGGTGACCACGCCGAAGTCGAGTTGGCCTCCCAGCAGATCGAGCAAAGCCGGGCCGCAGCCCTTGTAGGGCACATGCGTGTTCTTGGCCTTGAAGGTGATGTTGAGCATCTCGCCGGCCAGGTGCGGCGCCGTGCCCGAGCCGCAGGAGCCCCAGCTAAGGGTGGCCCTGGAGGCGGCGATCAGGTCGGCCATGGACTTGTGCGGCGACTGGGCGGGCACCAGCACCACCATGGGCGCATAGGCCACACCGATGACCGGCGCAAGGTCCTTCTTGGGGTCGTAGCTCAGTTTGGGATAGATGGCCGGCGCCAGCGCATAGGAGTCGTTCATCATGAACAGCGCGGAGCCGTCATTCGGCCGGCCGGCCACATAGGCGGCCGCCAGGGTGCTGCCCGCGCCCGGTCGGTTTTCGACCACCGCCGTCATGCCGCGCTTTTGCAGTTCGGTGGCGAGCATGCGGGCCAGCAGGTCCACGCCGCCGCCCGGAGCGAAACCGACGGTGATCTGTACCGACTTGGGGCCCCAGGTCTTGTCCTGGGCGGACGCCCAGGGCGAGCCCAGCCATGCCGCGACGGCCAGCGCGGCCGGCAGCCCCCAACGAACCATACTGCGGTGGACGGCAACAAGCATTTTTGAACTCCTTTGGTCTGACGACGGAGAGCCCGGCGCCTTCTTTTAATTATGCCAGTGCGCCGCCGACCGGAAATTGATCGCCGGCGAAGAGTTCGAATTCCCGATCCTGCCAAAACCAGGGGGTCTGAAAACTCGGCAAGGTATGCGACCGTTCGCTACCGGTCCGTCAGAGGATTCTTCAGAAGTTTTTTGCGTCAACCTCTGCAAGGATTTCATGTGGGCTGAAACTTGAGCGCCTTGACGCGCGAGTGCGCCTTGCCGGCGTGGATGGCTTGCCACAGGTCATACGCAGCCTTCTGGGCCAGCCACACTTCAGCGGCCGCGCTGCGATTCCGCCCCAGCCAACACTCGACACGCAGCGCTATCGATGGGCTGATCGCGGCCCTTCCATTGAGCACTTTCGACAAGGCGCCGGTCGCCGCCCTGCTTATGGGCGAGCCAAGATCCGGCGGCGCAGTCCCGCTTGTCAGGACGCGTCCTCCGGTGTGTACACTACAAGAAGCCAACCTTCGGAGTCGACCTCATGCCCACCTACGTCGTAACCGCCCCCGCGGGCCGTCTGACGGCCGCGCAAAAGGAGCAGCTGGCGCGCCGCATCACCGACATCCATTGCGAGCGTACCGGCGCGCCGGCCTACTTCGCCCAGGTACTGTTCACCGACGTCGCCCCCGGCAACTACTTCCTTGGCGGCAAGCCGCTGAAGGACGACAACATCTTCGTGCACGGCCAAATCCGTGCCGGGAGAGGCCCCGAGATCAAGGAGCCGCTGGTCCTGGACTTGATGCGCGCCACGGCCGAGATCGCGCAGACCCACGAGAGCCATGTGCAGGTCTACATCGTCGATGTGCCTGCCCGGCAGATCGCCGAATGGGGTCAGTTGCTGCCTTTGCCCGGCGAGGAGGCTGCATGGGATGCGGCGATTCCGCAGGGCGTCAAGCTTCGCATGCAGGAACTCATGACCTGATCGGCGGCGCGCCGCGCGGCATCGGGCGTGCCGCCTCGCGTGCGGGCGGCGGGTCTGGATGCCGTTTCGCGCCGGGTCGCGCGGTTATCCGGGGCCTTGCCGTTCCCCGCCTTCGGGCCCGTAGAACACGACCCAGGTGACGAAGTCGTCGCTGAAATCCTCGAAATGATGTTCGACGCCGGCGGCCACGAAGAATGCGTCGCCCGGCGCGCAGTCGAAGCGTTGCCCGCCGATCACGAGCCCGGCGGTGCCGCGATGGACGAAGTACAGCTCGTCCTGCGCATGGGGCAACTGCCGGTCTCGGCCGCGCGGCGCGAACACCTCGACCGACATCGAGCCGCCGGCCATCATGGTGACGAATGGCGCGCCGTCGGGATACGTGGCTGTCGGCGCCGCCGGCAGGCGCATCAACGCCTGCTGGATCGAAACCTTCATGGCGTGGCGCCTTGCGCCGCGGAGCGCCTTTGTTTTGCAGAAGATGTCACGGATTGCAGGATTCCACGAAGGTTGAGGCCCTGGTCGAGTGCGGGGGCGGGAATGCTGGGCCGGGCGCGCCGGCCGGCATCCTGACGGTGCCTCCCGGTGATCATGTTCTACCTTACCAAAAATTTATCGACG
>CANGUJ010000351.1 GCA_947456845.1 Burkholderiales bacterium
CCGGATGGGCCTCGCGTTGCTTTGCCTAGCGGCCGCCGCGGCGGCGGCTGAGGAGCGCTCCCCGCAGGGGCGCGGTGCGTTGCTATACACGACCTTCTGCGTCGAGTGCCACACCACCCAGGTGCATTGGCGGGACAAGCGCATCGCCACTGATCTTCGCGGCCTGCGCGCACAGGTACGGCGTTGGCAGGACAATATCGGCCAGAACTGGGAGCAGAAGGACATCGACGCGGTGACCAACCACCTGAACCGGACCTTCTACAAGTTTCCGGGCGGCACCGACCGGGGCTGAGGGCCCGCCCGGCTGTGCTCAGGCGGCGCCGTAGCCGCCGCCCGTCGGTGTCTGCACAACGAACACGTCGCCGGGTTCGCAGATCGTCTCGTCGCTGCCCGCTAGAGGCGTGATGCTGCCGTCCGCGCGCTCCACCCAGTTGCGCCCGACCTCCCCGTCACCGCCGCCCGCCATCCCGTAGGGCGGGACGATGCGATGGCCCGAGAGGATGCCGGCGGTCATTTTCTCGAGAAACCGAACACGCCGCAGCGCCCCCGGGCCGCCGCGCCATTTGCCGGCTCCCCCGGAACCATGGCGGATCGAGTGCTCTTCCACCCGCACCGGATAGCGGAATTCGAGCACCTCAGGATCGGTCATGCGGCTGTTCGTCATGTGGGTCTGCACCGGCGTGCACCCGTCGAATCCGTTGCCTGCCCCACTGCCGGCGGAAATGGTCTCGTAGTACTGGTAGCGGTCGTTGCCGAAGGTGAAGTTGTTCATGGTGCCTTGCGAGGCTCCCATCACACCGAGCGCGCCATAAATGGTGTCGGTCAGGCACTGGCTGGTTTCAACGTTGCCCGCCACCACCGCTGCCGGGTAGCGCGGATTGAGCATCGAGGCCTCGGGGATGATGATGGTAAGGGGCTTGAGACAGCCGGCGTTGAGCGGTATGTCGTCATCGACCAGCGAACGGAACACGTACAGCACCGCGGCATGGCAAACCGCCGAGGGCGCGTTGAAGTTGTTGGGCAGTTGGTCGCTGGTGCCGGTGAAGTCGATCACGCCCGAGCGCGTCGCCTTGTCGAGGGTCACCTTGACCTTGATGACGGCGCCGTGGTCCATGGCGTAGGAGAACTCGCCATCCTTGAGCACCTCGATCACGCGACGCACCGACTCCTCGGCGTTGTCCTGCACATGCTGCATGTAGGCATGCACGACGTCCAGGCCGAATTCGGACACCATGCGGCGCAGCTCCTGTACGCCTTTCTCGTTGGCCGCGATCATCGCGCGAAGGTCGGCCATGTTCTGCTCGATGTTGCGGGACGGATACCTGCCCGAGCCCAGCAGGGCGCGCGTCTCGGCATCGCGCAGACGCCCTTCCTCGACCAGCAGGAAGTTGTCGATCAGGACGCCCTCTTCCTCTACGACTTTCGAGCCGGGCGGCATCGAACCCGGTGAAATGCCGCCGATGTCGGCATGATGCCCGCGCGATCCCACGTAAAAAAGAACGTCCTTGCCGCCGGTGTCGAACACCGGGGTGATCACGGTGATGTCGGGCAGATGGGTGCCGCCGTTGTAGGGCGCGTTGAGCACATAGACGTTGCCGGACTTCATACTGCCGCGGTTCTCGCGGATCACCGTCTTGATCGACTCGCCCATCGACCCCAAGTGCACCGGCATGTGCGGCGCGTTGGCGATGAGGTCGCCGTGCTGGTTGAATACCGCGCAGGAAAAGTCGAGGCGCTCCTTGATGTTGACCGAATAGGCCGTATTGGCAAGGGTCAGGCCCATCTGCTCGGCGATGGCCATGAACAGGTTGTTGAAGATCTCCAGCATCACCGGATCGGCGGAGGTACCGATGGCGGTCTGGCGCGGGCGCGGCACCGCCCGCGTAAGAACGAGATGGTTGTGCGCGGTGACGTCGCATTGCCAGCCCGGTTCGACAATGGTGGTCGCGTTGCGTTCGGCAATGATGGCCGGCCCGGCGACCTGGTCGCCGGGCTGCATGGCGTCACGCAGGAACACGGGCGTCGCGTGCGCGCGGCCGCCGGAGACCATCTGAACCGTCTCGGCTGCGCGCAGCGGCCCGGACCGCGCGGACCACGGAAACTCCACCGACGCGGCAGCGCCGGACCGGCCGATGGCCTCCACCGAGACGGCCTCCACCACCAGCGCCTTGTGTTCCATCAGGAACGAATAGCGCATGCGATAGGCGGCCTCGAAGCGGGCCTTGATCTCGCCGAGCGTGCCGTCCTCGACCACCAGCGCCGAGTCGGTACCCTCGTAGCGTACATGGACCCGCCGGCGGATCGCAACAAGCTCGCGTGCAACCCCCTGGTTGCCGATCTGGTCGGCGGCGTCGCCGGCCAATTCGGCAAAGGCCGCCTCGAGCACGGCGCGGGCCGCGCTGTCAAGGCGGATTTCGATCGCGCGCTCACGCATGGCGGTGAGATCGGCCAGGCCCATGCCATATGCGGAAAGCACGCCCGCATAAGGATGGATGTAGACGCGCGGCATGCCCAACTTGTCGGCGATCAGGCAGGCATGCTGCCCGCCCGCACCCCCGAAGCACTGCAGGGTGTACTGGGTGATGTCGTACCCACGTGCGACCGAAACCTTCTTGATCGCATTGGCCATGTTCTCGACGGCGATCTGGATGAAACCTTCCGCGACCTCCTCGGCGGTGCGCGAGGCGCCGGTCGCCGCGCCGATTTCTGCCGCAAGTTGGCCAAAGCGCTCGGCCACGACATCCCGGTCGAGCGCCTCGTTGGCCGCCGGTCCGAACACCTTGGGGAAAAACCTCGGCTGGACCTTGCCAAGCATCACGTTGGCGTCGGTCACCGCCAACGGTCCGCCGCGACGATAGGCCGCCGGGCCGGGGTTGGCGCCGGCGGAATCCGGGCCCACACGAAACCGCGCGCCGTCGAAATGCAGGATCGAGCCACCGCCGGCGGCCACGGTATGGATGCTCATCATCGGCGCGCGCATGCGTACGCCCGCCACCTGGGTCTCGAACGCGCGCTCGTATTCGCCGGCGTAATGGGACACGTCGGTCGAGGTTCCGCCCATGTCGAACCCGATGATGCGGTCGAATCCGGCCGCACCGGCGGTTTGCACCATGCCGACGATGCCGCCCGCCGGGCCCGAAAGAATGGAGTCCTTGCCCTTGAAGAGCGCGGCGGAGGTCAATCCGCCGGAGGACTGCATGAACATCAGGCGCGCGCCGCCAAGCTCCGCGGCGACCTGCGTCACGTAGCGCCCGAGAATGGGCGAGAGGTAGGCGTCGACCACCGTGGTGTCGCCGCGCGAGACCAGCTTCATCAGCGGCGACACCTCATGCGACACCGACACCTGCGAAAAGCCGCTTTCGCGCGCCATGGCCGCGACGGCGCGCTCGTGATCGGCATGCCGGTACCCGTGCAAGAGGACGATGGCGATCGCCCGGTAGCCGCGCTCGAAGGCCGCCCGCAGGTCGGCCCGGGTGCGGGCCAGGTTGAGCGGCAGCACGACATCGCCGTGGGCGCCCATGCGTTCTTCGACTTCGACGACGTCGGAGTACAACAGTTCGGGGAGGATGATGTGGCGGTCGAAGATGCGCGGCCGGTTCTGATAGCCGATGCGCAGCTGATCGCGGAAACCGCGCGTGATGAACAGGACCGTGCGGTCGCCCTTGCGTTCGAGCAGGGCGTTGGTGGCCACCGTGGTGCCCATCTTCACCGCCGCAATGCGCTCGCCGGGGATGGGTGCGCCCGGCAAGATGCCGAGGAAATGACGAATCGCCGCGAGCGCCGCGTCGCGGTACTGCTCGGGATTCTCGGACAGGAGCTTATGGGTGTGCAGCTTGCCTTCCGGGTCTTGGGCCACCACGTCGGTGAACGTGCCGCCGCGATCGATCCAAAACTGCCAGCGTGAGTCGGTTTTCTGATTCATTCTTGCTCAGACCTTCAATTGAAACGGCAGGGGCGCCCGCGGCTTGGCCTAGGCGCGCACCAGCCACAGGGCGATCTGCGGAAACACCATCAGGAGAATGATCGCAAGGATATACACCAGCAGGAAGGGCATCACGCCCCTGAAGACATCGGTGATCGCACCCGGCGTCCCGCGCATGCCTTGCAGCACGTAGAGCACCGTGCCGTCCGGCGGGCTGATGAGCGCGATTTCCACCAGCATGGTCACCACCACGCCGAACCAGACCGGGTCGTAGCCGAGCGCCTTGACCACCGGAAAGATGACCGGAATGGTGGTCACGATCATCGAGAAACCTTCCATGAAGGTGCCCAGCGCCAGGTAGAAGCCGACGATCAACGCCATGATCACCCAGGGCGGCACAGGCAGATCCGATACCGCCTTCGACAAGGCCTGCGGCACGCCGAGTGCGCCGAAGATGTAGTTCAGCAGATAGGCGCCGCACAGGATGAGCCCGATGAACGAGGTCGTCCGCGCGGTGGCCTGTGCGGACTCGTGCAGCATGCGCCAGCTGAGCTTGCCGGCAAGCGCCGCCGCGATGATCGATGCCACCACGCCCAAGGCGGCCGATTCGGTTGGTGTGGCCAGGCCGGTGTAGATCGTGCCTAGCACCAC
>CANGUJ010000352.1 GCA_947456845.1 Burkholderiales bacterium
CCAGGATGGGCCTGTCCTGCAGGAAGATGCGGTCCTGGAAGGCCTGCAGTTCCGCTTCGCCCTGGATGAAGTTGGTCAGGGCGAGGATGATCCACACCCGGCTGGATTCCTGCGACAGCGGCTGCACATGCAGGCTGATCGCTTCGCGGAAGCCCTGCTGCGCCTGCGGCACCTTGGTCAGAATGGCCGTCAGCGGACGCACCACGCGGTAGCTGTATTCCACGTCGCTGCCGCCATGGGCCAGGCTGTTGGTCTGAGGCTGCCAGAAAAAGCAGGCGGAGGCGAGAATGCCGCGGCCGCCCGCGCCGTCGTCCCACGGCTCCACCTTGTAGTCGCGCACCTCGGCGCGCTCGGGCGCGCCGAGGATGCCGGCATGCACGAAGGGAAAGTGCGCCATGTCGAGAAAGTTTTCCACGATCCGCGGCCCGCTGGTAGCCACCTCATAGGGTCCGCAGATCACCTTGTTGAGCCGGGCGTCGCCATGTTCGGGAAAGGGGAGCACGTCGGCAGACGGGGTCCCCAGGCATGCCCAGATAAGCCCATAGCGCTCGACCGCCAGGAAACTGCGCGCGGCCGCCGATGCGGATGGTTTCAAGTCCGGCAGGGCGGGAACGTGCGTGCATCGCCCGTCAGGCGCGAAGCGCCATCCATGGTAGGCGCACTCCAGTTGATCGTCACGCACCCGGCCCGCGGAGAAGCGCGTGCCGCGATGCGGGCAGCGGTCCTCCCAGGCATGCATCCGGCCGTCCCGGCTGCGCCACAGGGCCAGTTCCCTGCCCAGCAGGGCGGACTGAACCACCGCGCCTTCGGGCACCGCCGCCGCCAGGGCGACCGGATGCCAGTCGTTGAAAAGAACCGGATCGAATTCGGGGCTCAGCATGCGTGCTCCGTGTTCAGGCGGGTGCGTCGGACGGCAGGCGTGGGGAGGCGGTCGCGCAAGTAGCGCGGAGTGGCGAGGAGTGGCGCGGCGCGGCGGCGCCGACGCCAAGTGGCCTCTAAAAAGACGACGGCGCCCGCGGGCGCCGTCGGTCATGCACTGCTTACTTTGCTGCGGGGATCTTGCCGTCCACGCCCTTGACGTAGAAGTCGACCTTGTCCTTCCAGGCCTGGTCGGCCTTGGCGTCCTTGGCCAGGCGCTCCTTGCCGGTGTTGTCGAGCACCGGACCGGTGAACACCTCGAAGGTACCGGCCTTCATGCCGTCCTTGACCTCGGCGACCTTCTTCCTGATGTCCTCAGGAACGACGTCGGCGATCTTGATCAGGTCGTTGGCGCCCTCCTTGACGCCCAACACGGTACGCTCGGTCTTCCAGGTGTTGTCCATGACCTCTTTGATCGCGCGCTTGTAGTAGCCGCTCCAGTCCACGATGGCGGATGCCAGGTGGGCCTTGGGCGCGAAGGCGCTCATGTCGCTGTCCCAGCCGAAGGCGAACTTTCCGTTCTTCTCGGCGGTCTGCAGCACGGCGGTGGAATCGGTGTTCTGCAGCAGGACGTCGGCACCGCCGTTGATCAGGCTCTGCGCGGCCTCGGCTTCCTTGGGCGGATCGAACCAGGTGGACACCCAGACGACCTTGGTCTTGATCTTGGGGTTCACCGTCTGGGCGCCCAGGGTGAAGGCGTTGATGTTGCGCAGCACCTCGGGGATGGGGAAGGATCCGACGAAACCGATGGTGCCGGTCTTGCTCATCTTGCCGGCGATGATGCCCGCCATGTAGGCGTCCTGGTAGAAGCTCGAGTCGTAGATGCGCATGTTAGGCGCGGTCTTGTAGCCGGTGGCGTGCTCGAACTTGATGTCGGGAAACTCGCCGGCCACCTTGAGCATCGGCTCCATGTAGCCGAACGAAGTGGCGAAGATGATCTTGTTGCCCTGCGCCGCAAGGTCGCGGATCACGCGCTCGGCGTCGGCACCGTAGGGCACCTTCTCGACGAAGGTGGTCTTGATCTTGTCGCCGTATTCGGCTTCGACCGCCTTGCGCCCGTTGTCGTGCGCGAAAGTCCAGCCGGCGTCACCCACCGGCCCGACATAGACCCAGGCCGCCTTGAGCGGCTCGGGCTTGGGCGGCGGGGGCGGCGCGGCTTCGGCCTTCTTGGCCGGCTCCGGCGCCTTGGGCGGTTCGCTCTTGCCGCAGCCTGCCAGCGCCGCGACAGCGATAGCGCCGGCGGCCACCTTGAGCAGGAAGCGCTTGTTCATTTCAGTCATGGTTTCTCCTATGGATGATGACAGTGGGTAAGGAACAGCAATTCAACAGCGTCTTTACTTCAGGAACCGGGATGGAACGGGCGCCCCAGCGAAGCCGGCATGTTAATGCGAATCCAGGCCGGATTGCGCGAGATCAGCGCCAGCACCACGATGGTGGCAAGGTAGGGCAACATGGACAACAACTGGCTAGCAATTTCCACGCCTTCGCCCTGCAGGAAGAACTGCACCATGGTCACGCCGCCGAACAGGTAGGCGCCGAGCAGCACCCGCCATGGCCGCCAGGTGGCGAACGTGGTCAGCGCGAGCGCGATCCAGCCGCGCCCCGCTACGAGGCCCTCCACCCAAAGCGGTGCATAGACTACAGATAAAAAAGCGCCGGCCACGCCGCACAAGGCGCCGCCGGCCAGCACCGCGGCAAGTCGGATCAGGCGCACACGGTAACCCAGGAAATGGGCCGACTCCGGCGACTCGCCGATAGCCCGCAGCACGAGGCCGCCGCGGCTGCGGTACAGGAACCAGGCGATCGCCAGCGTGGCGACAATGGCGATGTAGGTCATCGGATGTTGGCGGAAAAATGCCGGCCCGACGAAGGGCAAATCGGCCAGGCCGGGGATGTCGAAGACGGTGCGTTCCGACAGCTTCTTGCCGACATAGCCCAGCCCGACGAACGCCGACAGCCCGCCGCCGATCAGGCTCAGCGCCAGGCCGGTGGCGTACTGGTTGGTGCCCAGCCAGATGACCAGCCAGCCGAAGGCCAGCGCCATGGCCATGCCGGCCAGCGCGCCGGCGCCCATGGCGACCCAGTCGCTACCGGTATGGAAGGCGACGGCGAACCCGGCGACGGCGGCCACCAGCATCATCCCTTCCGCGCCCAGGTTGAGCACCCCAGCCTTCTCATTGAGCAGCAGGCCCAGGCCGGCCAGCGCGACCGGCGTGCCAGAGGCCAGCGTGGCCGCGATCAGGAGCGCGATCTCGTTCATCGACCGGCCCCGCCAGCAGGCACTGCCCCGACCCAGCGCACCCGGTAGGCGATGAGCGTGTCGCAGGCCAGGAGCAGGAACAGGAGCAGCCCCTGGAACACCCCGGTGAGGGCGTTGGGCAGACCCAGGCGCGACTGGCCGAGCTCGCCGCCGATGAGGAACATCGACAGCAGCACGCCGGAGAACAGGATGCCGACAGGGTGCAGGCGGCCGACGAAGCAGACGATGATGGCAGTGAACCCGTAGCCGGTGGAGACGTAGGGCGTGAGCTGGCGCAGCGGCCCGGCCGCCTCCATGGCACCCGCCAGTCCGGCCATCGCGCCGGAGACGAGCAGCGCGGTCCAGAGCGCCGCGCGCGCCGAGAACCCGGCATAGCGCGCCGCCGCCGGGGACAGCCCTCCCACCTGCAACTGGAAGCCGCGCCAGGAGCGGAAAATGAAGGCCCAGAACACCGCCACGAGCACCAGCGCGACCAGCGCCCCCACGTGCAGGCGCGATTGCGGCACCAGATTGGGCAGCCAGGTCGCGGCGTCGAAAGTCGGCGTGTGCGGCATGCTGAACCCCTTGGGGTCCTTCCAGGTCACGAACACCAGGTAGTTGAGCAGTTGCTGGGCGACATACACCAGCATCAGGCTGACCAGGATCTCGCTGGCGTTGAAACGGTCGCGCAGGAAGGCCACGATCGCCGCCCAGGCCATGCCGCCGAGCGCGCCCGCTGCGAGAATCAAGGGAGTGATGATCCACGCCGATGCCTTGAAGCCGACAGAGGTCATCCACAGGGCCAGGCCGCCGGCGGTGATGGCCCCGAGAACGAACTGCCCTTCGGCGCCGATGTTCCACACGTTCGAGCGGTAACACACCGCCAGCCCGAGCGCGCAGAGGATCAGGGGCGTCGCCTTGAGGGCAACCTCAGTGAGCTGGCGCCGACCGTTGAGCGGCTCGAGGAAGTAGGCGCTCAGCCCGGCCAGCGGATTCTTGCCCAGCAAAACGAACAGCAGTGCGGCCAGGCCGGCCGTGAGCAGCAGGGCAAGCAGCGGCGAGGCGACGGTCATCGCCCGGGACGGCTGCGGACGCGCTTCAAGCCGGAACATGGGTGCCCTCGGCCGCCGCGCCCGACCACAAGCCCGACATCCACTCGCCGATCCGCTCGATGGTCGCCTCGGCGACGGGCACGGACGGCGAGATGCGGCCGCGCGCGATCACCAGCAGGCGGTCGCTGATTTCAAAAAGCTCCTCGAGTTCCTCGCTCACCACCAGCACGGCGCAGCCGCCGTCGCGCAGCTTGAGGATCTCGCCGCGGATCTGCGCGGCCGCGCCGACATCGACGCCCCAGGTCGGCTGGCTGATGATCAAAAGCCTGGGCCGGGCGTCGATCTCGCGCCC
>CANGUJ010000353.1 GCA_947456845.1 Burkholderiales bacterium
CAGGTACACCAGCGGATCCTGGAACTGCGACAGGAAGTGTCGCCAGGCGCTCACCGGCGGTTCGGTGTGCAACTGGTTGGGACCGGCTCTTGCAAGGCGCAGGCGCGCTTCGGTGGACGACAGTCCCAGCCGTGCGTCGACTGCAAGCTCTTTCGCGACCGCCAGCGCGTCGGTGCGGGAAGGATCCCGGAGCGCGGCTTCAGCGCCCATCGAATGCTCTGGCGCGCGCCGCCGGCGGGTTCCGGGCAGTGCGCATCATTTCAGCCCGGCTTCGTACCAGGGCCGGCTGGCATTGACCAACTTCACTACCAGCAGCATGACGGGTACCTCGATGAGCACGCCCACCACGGTGGCGAGCGCCGCGCCCGAGTCGAAGCCGAACAGGCTGATGGCCGCGGCGACGGCCAGTTCGAAGAAGTTGGACGCGCCGATCAACGCGGACGGGCAGGCCACGCTATGCGACTCACCGGCTCGCCGGTTCAGCCAGTACGCCAGGCCGGCGTTGAAGACCACCTGGATCAGGATGGGCACCGCCAGCATCGCGATCACCAGCGGTTGCCTGAGGATCGCCTCGCCTTGGAATGCGAACAGCAGCACCAGGGTGGCCAGAAGCGCCGCGATCGAAAGCGGGCCGGTTCTGGCGAGCGCAGCGTCGAACGCCGCCTGCCCCTTGCGCAGCAGGAACTTGCGCCAGAGTTGCGCGATGGCGACCGGAATCACGATATACAGCACCACCGAAGTGATCAGGGTGCCCCATGGCACGGCAATCGAGGAGATGCCCAGCAGCAGCGCGACGACAGGCGCAAACGCGAAGATCATGACCGCGTCGTTGAGCGCCACCTGCGAAAGCGTGAACAGGGGGTCGCCTCCGCTCAGGCGACTCCACACGAATACCATCGCCGTGCACGGTGCGGCCGCCAGCAGGATCAGCCCCGCGATGTAGCTGTCAAGCTGGGCCGCGGGCAGATACGGAGCGAACACGTGGCGGACGAAAATGTAGCCCAGAAACGCCATCGAGAACGGCTTGACCGCCCAGTTGACGAAAAGCGTGATGCCGATACCGCGCCAGTGCCTGCCGACCTGGTATAGCGCCCTGAAGTCGATCTTGAGCAGCATCGGGATGATCATCACCCAGATGAGCAGGCCGACCGGCAGGTTGACCTGCGCGATCTCCACTGCGCCGACCATGCGGAACACGCCGGGCATTGCCTGACCCAGTGCGATGCCCGCGACGATGCACAGGAACACCCAGATCGTGAGGTAGCGCTCGAAGACACTCATGGGCGCGACCGCGCGCCCGGCGGCTGGGGTGCCCAATTCACGGGGCGCCGGTTCAAGGTCTGAGCCGCGTCAGCAACACGCGCCAGACGCCTTCACCGGAATGGCCGCGGGCTTGCCGCGCGTGGCCGGGGTGGCCGGCGTGGCCGGCGTGGCGCAACATGCGGAGCCTGCGGCGGCCGGCGCCTTTTCACTGAACACCGGGATGTCCCCGAGGGTATGGAAGTGTTCCCAGGCGATGCCCTGCGGGTCGGTGATCCAGTGCTTGTCGCTGCGCGCATAGCAGCAGGTGGTCTGCCCTTCGTCCAGCAGGGTCATGTCGGCCGCTTCGGCGCGCGCCTTGAGTTCGGCAAGTTCTTCCTCGCTGTCGGTCTGGAAACCCAGATGGTCGATGCCGGGCTTGTCGCCGCGGGTGGAAATGGCGAAATTGATGCGCGGGTCCTCGAGCATCCATTTGGCGTAATCGCCTTCGACACGCGTGGGCTCCGCGGCGAACATCTTCGAGTAGAAGGCGATGCTGGCGGAGAGGTTGTCGACATGCGTATGGACGTGGAATCGCTTCATGAAATGCTCCTTGCTTACGGGACGATGAAGATCAGCAGTCGCATGCGGCCGGGACGGTCGTCACGACGCACGCGCTGCCCTGACAGCAGTTTTCGGTGAGATACCCAAGCACTGCGCTCATGTGGTCGAACGCGGCGCGGTAGATGATGTTTCGACTGGCGCGCTCCTGCGTGACCAGGCCGGCGCCGGCCAATTCCTTCAGGTGAAAGGAAAGCGTATTGGCGGGGATGTCCAGGGCCATGGCCATGGCGCCCGGTGTCATGCCCTGCTGCCCTGCGACCACCAGGGCACGGAACACCTTGAGGCGCACGGAATTGGCGAGAGCGGCCATGGCGCGGATGATTTCTTTTTCTTCCATATTTCTATGATACTGGAATCATGGAGTTAATGCAAGAAAAGAGCGAGCCGATTACGGCCCGCGAATCCGATGCGTCGCTTGCGAAGCGGTGAAAACATGCGACACGCCAGGCGCACGCCCAAGTCGGCGGGGGGCCGCGGGGAACCGACCTTCGGCGCGCACATCACGAATGACTACACGCGATGACGAGCAGATCGACCTGGCGGCCGGACGCCATGGCAAACAACGGCTGCCCCGCGGCAGGAACCACCCGCGGGGCCGGCAACGCCGCAGCCAGCGAGAGGGCTCTGGCTCAGCCAGTCAGGAAGGACATCCTGCCTTCAAGGGTAGGAAGAACATCATGACCCAGCGGATTGCGGCATCGGCGCGGAAAACCTTAGGCCTGAATGGTCGTCTTTTTCCGCGCGCTGCAAACGGATGCGGGCCCGTTTCGTGTGCAACAGCCTTTAAACCGTCTAGGCCTGTGCAACCATTCAAATCGTTGATACCGTTAACCATGCCCGCAAAACAACCCGCACGAAAGGCCGCCACGACCGCGCCGGCAGCAAAAAGCCCGCGAAGAAGGCGGTGCCCATGCCGCAAGGCAAGCCGGCCACCATTCCTGTGCCGAACGCATCGTAGCGGCGCCTGCAAAGCCGAATCCGGCCACGGCACCGGCCCAGAAGCCGGTGGTTCATGATGCCAAGGTTGTTCGCGACAGCTTCACCATGCCGCAGGCCGACTACGATCTGCTCAAGACGCTCAAGGCGCAATGCCTGAAGGTGGGCGTGGAGGTCAATAAAGGCGAGCTACTGCACACCGGCGTGCAGGCCCTTGCATCACTTTCCATGCCCGACCTGGAGGCACGCCTGAAGGCCCTCGCGCGGGTAAGGGCCGGGCGACGCAAGAGCAAGGACTGAATTGCGGCAGGGGAACGACAAGCGCCTCGGCGCTTGTCGTTTGGCTCAGCATCGGATCAGGGTGGTATTGCCCGCGAACCCACGCGGGATCCGAAACCCTAGCTGAAGTGCCGCGCGTAGCGCGGGTTCATCTGGCTCATGTTGAGCAGCATGAAGAGGTCGGCGGTGTTGAAGTCCGGGTCCCAGGCCGGGGCGCCCCCCACCTTGGCCCCCGCCCGCAAGTAGCCCTTGACAAGCGGCGGCGCGGCGACCGCGTCGCCGTTGGCCAGTTTATCGACCGGCAGCGGCAGCCTGGGGAACACGCGGTACTCGGGGGCCGTGAACTGCGCGGCCTGCAGGCTGTTGTACAGGTTGGCCGCGGCATGGCCGCCGTCGCGCAGCGAGATGCTGGCACAACCGATCAGGTATTCATAGCCGTAGCGCTTCATGAAGCGCGCGATGCCCGTCCACAACAGCATGATGACGGCGCCATTGCGGTGCTCCCAATGGACGCAGGAGCGCCCCGCCTCCACGGTGGATTCGCGCAGGAGGGCGAGCCGGGCGATGTCGAACTCGGTCTCGGCGTAAAACCGCCCCACTTCGCGCGCGGCCTCCGGCGGCAGGAGTCGATAGGCGCCGACGACCTTGCCCTCCTTCTCCTCGCGCACCAGCAGGTGCTCACAGAAGGCGTCGTAGACATCCCGGTCGAGGCCGGAGTGCGGGTCCGGCAGCCTGGCCCCCATTTCCTCGGCGAACACCTTGAAACGCAGGCGCTGAGCTTCGGCGACTTCGCCGGCCGAGGTGGCAAAAGACAGCGTGTATCCGGTTTCGGCCCGCGCAAGCTCCGCCTCGCGCCGCAGGTGCGGCACGAACGACAAGCCCTCGCGATGCGTCAACCAATCCAGTATCTTCATCATCAACCCTTTGGATTCGACATGGCACATGCCGCGCCGGAAGGTAGGGCGCCGCGGTGACCGCCGGATGAAGGTTTGATGAAGAATCGATTACAAGCTCACATCACCTGCTCGGCCGCGAGCACGGTGCGCAGCACGGTCTGGGTCTCGCCCGCGCGCACCCGATTGGTGAACCACCAGATCGCCCCTTTCTTGATGGTCCAGTCGGCTTCCGCGCCGCCCAGCAGCAGCGCGGCGGTGCGGCCGAGCGTGGGCTGATGCCCGACGACGATCACGCAGCCTGACTGTCCGCCGCCCTCCGGCCATTGCGCCGCGGCAAGCAGGTCCTCGACGCCCCTGTCGGGATCGAGTTGATCGACCACCTTGAAGCGGCTGGTCAGGGCGGCAGCGGTCTGCTGCGAACGCAGCGCACGGCTGGCCAGTAGGGTCGCCCCCTCCGGCGCGCGGGCACGCAGCCACTCGGCCATTGCGGCGGCCTGCTTGAGCCCGCGCCGCGTCAGGTTGCGCTTGAGGTCGAGGCCGAAAGGGCCTTCCTCCGCCTCGGCATGGCGCCACAGGATCAG
>CANGUJ010000354.1 GCA_947456845.1 Burkholderiales bacterium
CGCGCTGTAGCCGCGCGCCGGCCGCGTCTAGCGCGGGCCGGATTCCTAGCGCTTTGCGTACTGCGTGGCGCCGAAAAGCACTTCCCTGGCCTTGGCATCGAAACCTGGCTTGCGCAGGTCTGCGAGCACCTTCACCGCGCGCTGCACCGCCGGCCGGTTGCCGATCTGCTCGAACCAGCGCTTGAGGTTGGGATGGTCGTCCATGTTCTGGCCCTGTCCCTGCCAGTTGCGCAGCCACGGCCAGATGGCCATGTCGGCGATGGTGTAGTTCTTGCCGGCGATGTATGGCGTCTTGCCCAACTGCCGGTCCATCACGCCATACAGGCGCCGGGCCTCGTTGGTGTAGCGGTTGATCGCGTATTCGATCTTCTCGGAGGCGTAGTTGCGGAAGTGGTGCGTCTGGCCCAGCATGGGCCCCACACCGCCCATCTGGAACATCAGCCACTGCAGGGTCTCGTACTTTTCGCGGTCGGTCTTGCCCAGGAACCGGCCGGTCTTGCCGGCCAGGTACAGCAGCATCGCCCCCGACTCGAAGAGCGAAATCGGCTTGCCGTCCGGCCCGTCGGAGTCCGTCATGGCCGGAATCTTGTTGTTCGGGCTGATGGCGAGGAACTCGGGCTTGAACTGCTCGCCCTGGCCGGTGTCGACCGGGTGGGCGCGGTAGGACAGCCCGCACTCCTCGAGCATGATGTGGATCTTGTGGCCGTTGGGCGTGGCCCAGCTGTAGAGGTCGATCATTCGCGTTCTCCGGTCGGTCATGCGCCGCGGGTGATCGGGATTTCGACCTTGTCGGCCGAGCCGGGCACCTGCATGTGCTTGGCCAGCTCCAGCTTGCCGATGGCGTTGCGGTGCACCTCGTCCGGACCGTCGGCGAAGCGCAGCGTGCGCTGGTGCGCCCACATGCTGGCCAGCGGAAAGTCACCCGACACGCCGGCGGCGCCGTGCACCTGCATGGCCCAGTCGATGATCTTGCCGGCCATGTTGGGGGCCAGCACCTTGATCATGGCGATCTCGGTACGCGCCACCTTGTTGCCCACCGTGTCCATCATGTAGGCGGCCTTCATGACCAGCAGGCGGCAGCTGTCGATCATGATGCGCGCCTCGGCGATGCGTTCCTGGGTGACGGTCTGCTCCGACACCTTCTTGCCGAAGGCCACGCGGCTGAGCGCGCGCTGGCACATGTATTCCAGGGCGCGTTCGGCGGCGCCGATGGAGCGCATGCAGTGGTGGATGCGGCCCGGTCCGAGGCGGCCCTGGGCGATCTCAAAGCCGCGCCCTTCGCCCAGCAGGATGTTGGTGGCCGGCACGCGCACGTTCTCGAACACCGTTTCGGCATGGCCGTGCGGCGCGTCGTCATAGCCGAACACGGTGAGCGGCCGCACCACCTTGACGCCCGGGGTGTTGCGCGGGATCAGCACCATCGACTGCTGCGAATGGCGCGCCGCGCTGGGGTCGGTCTTGCCCATGAAGATGAAGATCTGGCAGCGCGGGTCGGGGGCGCCGGACGACCACCATTTGTGTCCGTTGATCACATAATGGTCGCCGTCGCGCACGATCGAGGACTGGATGTTGGTGGCGTCCGACGAGGCCACCTCGGGCTCGGTCATCGCGAAGCACGAGCGGATCTCGCCGCGCAGCAGCGGGTCGAGCCATTCGCGCTTGTGGGCCTCGGTGCCGTAGCGCTCGATGGTTTCCATGTTGCCGGTGTCCGGCGCGGAGCAGTTGAACACCTCCGGTGCCCAGTACACGCGGCCCATGATCTCGCACAGCGGCGCGTAGTCGAGGTTCGACAAGCCGCCGTTGGGCGCGCGCTCCGAGCGCGGCAGGAACAGGTTCCACAGGCCCTGCTCGCGCGCCTTGACCTTGAGGTCCTCGATGACCTTGAGCGGCACCCACGGATTGCCCTTGGCGCGGTTAGCCTCGATCTCGGCATGGTGGGCATGCTCGTTCGGATAGATGTGGTCATCCATGAACTTGAGCAGCTTCTTGCGCAGCTCCTGGCAGCGCGGCGAATATTCGAATTCCATGCGTGTCTCCCTGTGATGATGGTGATGGTGCGTGTGGTGAGAATCAGTGTCCGAGGATCTTTTCGACCTGCGCCCAGCCCATTTCTGCCATCGGGCGCGCGCGCCTTCCGGCATCGAGGGCTTGCTGGCTCGCGGCCGTGCCGTCAACGTAGCGCTTCATGATGCCCTGCAGGATGCCGCACAGGCGGAACATGTTGTAGGCCAGGTAGAAGCCCCAGTGCGCGGTGGCGACCGGCTTGCCGGTGTTGCTGCCGTACATGGCGATGTACTGCGCCTCGGTGGGAATCCCCAGCGCGGGGAGGTCGAGGCCGTGGATGCCGCGGAACTGCCCGGGCGCGATGTGCCAGCTCATGCAGTGGTACGAGAAATCCGCCATCGGATGGCCGAGCGTCGATAGCTCCCAGTCGAGCACGGCCAGCACGCGCGGTTCGGTGGGGTGGAAGATCATGTTGTCGAGCCGGTAGTCGCCGTGCACGATGGTGGTCTCGTCGCCGGCCGGTATGTTCTTCGGCAGCCACTCGATCAGGTTTTCCATCGCCGGGATCTTCTCGGTCTCGGACATGCGGTACTGCTTGATCCAGCGGTCGATCTGGCGGCCGAAGTAGTTGCCCGGCTTGCCGAAGCTCTCCAGGCCCACGGACTTGTAGTCGACGCTGTGCAGGGCGGCGATGACGCGGTTCATCTCGGCATAGATGGCGCCGCGCTCGGCCGGCGTCATGCCGGGCAGCGACTGGTCCCACAGCACGCGTCCTTCGACGCATTCCATGATGTAGAAGGCGCGCCCGATCACCGATTCGTCCTCGCACAGCGCGAGCATGCGGGCGGCCGGAAAGCCGTTCTTGCCGAGCGCGTCCTGGACCCGGTATTCGCGCTCGATTGCATGCGCCGAAGGCAGCAGCTTGGCCGCCGGGCCCGGCTTGGAGCGCATCACGAAACGCGCGCCGCCCGCGGTGATGCGGAAGGTGGGGTTGGATTGCCCACCCTTGAACTGCTCCACGGCGAGGCCACCCTTGAAGCCGTCGACCCGCGACTTGAGATAGTCCGCCAGCGCGCCGGTGTCGAACATCAGCTGCTCCGCGACCGGCTTGGTCCCGATGAATTCCTCGAACAATTCAGTGGCTCCTCTTGAACTTCAGCAGCTTTTCCAGCAGCCCTTCGAGCGTGGTCTTGCGCGTCCTGGTCTGCAGCAGGTCGAGCGCGGCGATGTTGACCGCGCGCACGACGAAGTCGGCTTCGTCGGCCACGCCGACATCGATCAGGTTAATACAAGCGGGGGCCTGGTGCAGGCCGGGCAGGAAGGCCGCACACTTGCCGGCACGCCCGTGGGCCAGGCAATAGCTCAGGATCGCGCGATTGGTGCCGCCATGCAGCACCAGCAGGGCTTCTTTCCATGCGGGGTCGGCCAGCAGCCGGGCGAAGGCCGGCCACACGCGGTCGGTGAATTCACGCACCGACTCGCCGCCCATGAAGCGGGCGTCGAAATTCGACGGGCGGCCGAAGACCTCGAGGAAGCCGGCCTGCAGGTCCTCAGGCTTGATGTCGCGCATGCGGGTGCCGCGGATCTCGCGGAATTCATGCCAGGCCTCATAGTCAGGCGGCCGGTTGCGGTTGCGCTTGAGCACCAGTTCCACCGTCTCGATGGTGCGCGGCAGCCCCGACACGATCACCCGGTCGAAGGCCGTGTGCTTGAGCAAGTCCCCGGCGGCCACGGACTGCGCCCGGCCGAGTTCGTTCAGGGGCACCAGATCGGCGCCGACCGGCCGACCGGAAGCGTCGAAGTAGCTCACGCTGCCGTGCCGCATCAGCGTGATGCGCCTGCGCTTGCCGAATACGCGGCCGGAAAGCTCTTCGATGACGGTGTTCAACGGCTGAAATCCGGCCTGCGCTTTTCCAGGAAGGCGGCCACCCCTTCGGCCGCCTCTCCGCCATGCAGGGATTCGACGAACAGGTCGCGCTCGAGGTCGAGCTGGCGGTCCTGCATGAGGAGGCCGAATTCGGAGAGGCGCTTGACACGGCCGATGGCGCCGCGCGGACCTTCGGCGAAGCGCGCCGCCACGGCGAGCGCCGCCTGGAGCGCCTCGCCCCTGGGCACGCATCTCGAGACCACCCCGAGGGCTTGCAGGCGTTGCGCGCTGATCACATCGCCCAGCGCCATCAGTTCGAACGCCAGCTGGCGCGCAAGCAGGGCGCCCAGCATGGCTGAACCGCCGCCATCCGGCGTCAGGCCGATCTTCACGTAGGCCATGCTGAACTTCGCGTCCTCGGCGGCGATGATCATGTCGCACTGCAGGGCGATCGAGAAGCCGGCGCCGGCGGCCGCGCCTTCCACCGCGGCGATGAACGGCACGCTGCATGCCCGGATCTGGCGCACCGCGTTGTGCAGCACATCGATGCCGGCGGCCTGGAACTCGCGCGGCTTGGCGATGTTGTCCCGAATGCGCCGCAGGTTGCCGCCGCCGCAGAACACGCCGTCGGCGCCGGTCAGCACCACCGCGCGGATGGTCGGGTCGGTCCCG
>CANGUJ010000355.1 GCA_947456845.1 Burkholderiales bacterium
GAATCACGATGCCGTCGGGCAGGGCGCTGGAGGCTTCGATGAAGCGATTGAGGGTCTCGGCGACCTCGCCGCGCTGGATGTCGTCGCGCCGGCGCGCGCGGCGCAGTTCGGAAAACACGGTCGCCCATGCGCCATAGGCGGCCGGCAGTTCCCCGACATGATCCAGGGCATCGGGGCGCTGTATCCAGTCGGCGACTTTCTTCAGGTAGAAAAGGTGCAGCCCGATGAGGACGGCGAGCCCGAAGACGGCGGCCAGCAGTCCGGCCGTGTGGCCGAACGCCGTATCGGCAACCAGGGCGAAAAACGCCACGATGCCGAAGCGGTACCACACCGGAAACCAGAAGCGATCCAAGAGAACGCCCGGAAAAACGCGAATCCTCAATTATCCGCCGAACTGCGGCTCAAGCGATATCCTGCGCCGCGCACGGTCTGTACCAGGTCTTCGGCCGATTGCGCCGCCAGTGCCTTGCGCAGCCGCAGGATGTGCACGTCGACGGTGCGTTCCTCGATGAAGGTGTGGTCACCCCAGACCTGGTCCAGCAATTGCGCGCGCGAGAAGACGCGTTCGGGATGGGCGGTGAGAAAGCGCAGCAGCTTGAATTCGGTCGCCCCCATCTCGAGCGCCTTGCCGCCGACGCGCGCCTCGTGCCTGGCCGGATCGACCGTCAGGGGGCCATAGACGATGGGCTCGTCCGCATGCTCCGGCGCGCGTCGCCGCAACAGCGCGTTGACGCGCGCGACCAGTTCGCGCGGCGAAAACGGCTTGGTCATGTAGTCGTCCGCACCGGCATCCAGCCCGGAGATCTTGTCGGCTTCCTCGGCACGCGCTGTGAGCATGATGATGGGCATGCCCTTGGTCCGCGCGTCGTTGCGCAACGCCCGCGCCAGTTGCACGCCCGACTCCCCGGGCAGCATCCAGTCCAGGATCATCAGGTCGGGCAAGGCCTGGCGGACGATGTCCAAGGCTGTTGCGGCATCCATGGCTCGCTTGATGCCGTACCCCTTTGGAGCGAGGGTGAATTCCAGCAGATCAAGGATCGCCGGTTCGTCTTCGACGAGCAGGATCGTAGTGTCTAGTGCCATCGATGCGGGTGCCAGGACCGGGGCCGGACAGCGCGTCAGAGGGCCGTGTCGGCCGGCCCGCCGGAATGGCGCACGTCCGTTCCCTCGGCCACGAATACCACGTACTCGGCGATGTTCTTGGCATGGTCGCCGACGCGCTCCAGCGCCTTGGCGATCCACACCACCCCGAGGGCGGTGGAAATCGTGCGCGGATCCTCCATCATGAACGTGATGAGTTCGCGCAGCAGGCTGCGGAACTCGTTGTCGATCTGGCGGTCCTGCTTGATGATGCGCTCGGCCGCGACGACATCCACGCGGGCGAAAGCGTCGAGTGCGTCCTTGAGCATGCCCACGGCCATGTTGGCGGCAACATGGATGTCCGAGAAGCCGTTGAGCTTGGCGATGCCGCTGTCATGCATCTGCCCGACGATGCGCCCGATCTTCGCGGCCTCGTCCCCCACGCGCTCCAGGTCGGTGGTGATCTTGATGACCGCCATGATCAGGCGCAGGTCCCCGGCCGTCGGCTGGCGCCGCGCGATCAGATGGGTGCAGCGGTCATCGAGCTCGATCTCCATCATGTTGATCGAGTCCTCGGTGCTGCGCACCTGCTCGACGAGTTCGCGCTCGCCGGTGATGTACGCCGCCATAGCGTTGCGCAACTGCTGCTCGACCATGCCGCCCATCTGCAGCAGGCGCGAGCGCACCGCCTCGAGATCGGCGTCGAATTGCGAAGAGATGTGCACTTTTTCCATGGCTTAGCCGAACTTTCCGGTGATGTAGTCCTCGGTGCGCTTGTCGCGCGGCTTGACGAAGATATCATCGGTCTTGCCGTACTCGATCATTTCGCCCAGATACATGTAGGCGGTGAAGTCGGAGACCCGCGCCGCCTGCTGCATGCTGTGCGTGACGATCAGGATGGTGACCTTGCCGCGCAGCGTGTCGATGAGTTCCTCGATGCTGGCCGTGGCGATCGGATCGAGCGCGGAGGTCGGCTCGTCGAACAGGATCATTTCCGGGTCGGTGGCCAGGCAGCGCGCGATGCACAGGCGCTGCTGCTGGCCGCCGGAGAGGTTGTAGGCCGGTTCGTGAAGGCGGTCCTTGGCCTCGTTCCAGAGGGCGGCGCCGTGCAAGGCCTGCTCGACCTTTTCCTCCAGAACCGAGCGCCGCGATTCGCCGCGCACCCGCAGGCCGTAGGCGACATTCTCGAAGATCGATTTCGGAAACGGGTTCGGTTTCTGGAACACCATGCCCACCCGCATGCGTACCTCGATCGGATCGACATCGGCGGCCAGCAGGTTGGTGTTGTCCGGATAGAACACGATCTGCCCCTCGTAGCGGTTGCCGGGGTACAGGTCGTGCATGCGGTTGAAGCAGCGCAGGTAGGTGGACTTGCCGCAGCCGGAGGGGCCGATCAGGGCGGTCACCTTGCCCTCCTCGATGCCCATGTTGATGTTCTTGAGCGCCTGGAAGTTGCCGTAGAAGAAGTTGAAGTCGCGGATCTCCGCCTTGATGGAGGAGACCTGCGCCGGCTGCGGTGTGGCGTTGGGCATGGGGATCACCATTTGAGGTTCTTGCGCAGGCGGTAGCGCAACCAGATGGCCAGGCCGTTCATGCCAAGTGTCATGAAGACGAGAACAAAGCCGGCAGCCGCAGCGTTGATCTGAAAGGCTTCTTCCGGGCGCGACGTCCAGTTGAACATCTGGATCGGCATCACGGTGAAGGGGGAGAACAGCCAGTCGAACAGGCCCGCGGGCGGGTTGCCGGAAAACGGCGCAGGCGGCAGGAAGGCGATGAAGGTCAGCGCCCCGATGGTGATGATGGGGGCGGTCTCGCCGATGGCGCGCGCCATGCCGATAATCACGCCGGTGAGAATGCCGGAAGTGGAATAGGGCAGGATGTGATCGTGCACGGTCTGCCAGCGGGTGGCCCCCAGCGCATACGCGCCCTCGCGGATCTGGCTCGGGATCGCGCGTATCGCCTCGCGGGTGGCGACGATGATCACCGGCAGGATGAGCAAGGCCAGCGCCAGGCCGGCCGACAGGATGCTCTGGCCGAGGTTGAACTGGTAGACGAACAGCCCCAGGGCGAGCAAGCCATAGACGATGGAGGGCACGCCCGCAAGGTTGCTGATGTTGATCTCGATGATGTCGGTGAACCAGTTCTTGCCCGCGTACTCCTCTAGGTAGACGCCGGCGGCCACGCCGACCGGAATGGCGGCCGCCGCGGTCACCAGCATCACCAACGCTGAACCGACCCATGCCGAGAGGATGCCGGCGTTGGCCGCACGCCTGGAAGGGAACTCGGTGAAGAATCCCCAATCGATCCGCGGAACCCCGCGAATCCCCATGTCGACCAGCAGGGCGAGCAGGGTGAACAGGCCCACCAGCAGGCACAACAGCCCGAGGATGGCGAACATCTTGTCGTAGCGCTTGTGCTGCTGCACAAGGGCGCGGATGGCGGAGGTGTCGGGCATGGTCATGGCGGGCTTGTCCTGTTCAATACGCTTCGCGGTAACGCTTGCGCAGGAAGTAGCCGAGGATGTTGAACGAGAGCGTCACCAGGAACAGCGTGAGCCCGGCCGCGAAAATGGTCTGGTAGCCGATCGAGCCGTGCGGCAGATCGCCCAGGGCCACCTGCACGATATAGGCGGTGATGGTCGCGGCCGGCTCCAGCGGATTGAATGTGAGGTTGGGCTGCATGCCGGCGGCCACCGCGAGGATCATGGTTTCCCCCACCGCGCG
This sequence comes from Burkholderiales bacterium, assembly GCA_947456845.1. Taxonomy (GTDB): domain Bacteria; phylum Pseudomonadota; class Gammaproteobacteria; order Burkholderiales; family JAEUOS01; genus JAEUOS01. The sequence goes on from CANGUJ010000355.1 coordinate 3,804, forward strand.
CGAAATACCCAGGATGTAGGCGGCCGCCACCCCGGAGAAGGCGGCCGGAAACACCACCTTCACCGCCGTCTGGTAGCGCGTCGAGCCCATGGCGTAGGCGCCCTCCCGCAAGGCCATGGGCACCGCGCGCATGGCGTCCTCCGACAGGGAGGCGACATACGGTACGATCATGATGCCCATGACCAGGCCCGCCGACAGCAGGCTGAAGCCGGGCATCGAAGGAATCAGCCATTGCAGGATGGGGCTGACGAACAACAGGGCGAAATAGCCGTAGACAATGGTGGGCACACCGGAAAGCATCTCCAGTACCGGCTTGCATACCTCGCGCACGCGCGGCGAGGCGAACTCCGACAGGTAAATCGCGATGATGGTGCCGAGCGGAATGGCCACCGCGAGCGCCACCAGCGAGCTGGTGAGCGTACCGGAGAGCAGGACGATGATGCCGAAGTGGGCGTCGTCGAACAGCGGCGTCCACTGGGTGTCGAACAGGAAATCCTTGAGGGGAACATGCTTGAAGAATTCCCAGGACTCCTTGAACAGCACATAGACGATGCCGAGCGTGGTCAGCACGGCCACCAGGGCCGCCCCGAGCAGCAGCATCTCGATGACCAGTTCCTTAACGTGGCGCGAGCGGCGCTTGGCAAGCCTTGCTGAAGTTACCGCAGCGATCATGGAACGGTCGGTCATTACGGAAGACATGGCAGTCTACTAGAGCGGGAGGGCGGGGCCGGCGC
>CANGUJ010000356.1 GCA_947456845.1 Burkholderiales bacterium
CATGGGCCGCGCATCGCTGCGCCGTGGGCCGCGCATCGCTGCGCCGTGGGGCGCGCATCGCTGCGCCAGGGTCCTCAGGGCGTGGTGCCCAGCCTGGCCAGTTCGGCCGCGGCGGCCTGTGACTCGAAGGTGCGGGCGCGCGTGTCGGCGGCGGCCACTTCCATGCAGTGCAGCGACATGTACTTGTAGCCGTTGAGCATGTGCCACTGGCCCAGGTAGAAGGCCACCTCGGCGCGCCACAGGTGGAGCGCCGGCGGGCGATATTCGGGCAGGCCGGCGGTGGCGCCCTGGGCCGGCGGGTGCCACAGGTCGGAGGCGGCCAGGGCCGGGCGCGCCAGGGCTTCGAATTCGCCGGGGGTGATGCGCCCGCACATCAGGTCGAACACCGGCATCGGCCAGCGCGACACCGGGCAGGGCGGGCCCATCGGGTTCCAGGCGGAATCGGCGCCGCTGCGGTTGGTGCGCACGGCATGCGGCACGTCGGCCGGCGGGCGGGTTTTCAGGAGTTCGAAATCGGCCTGCGCGGAGTCGATGCGCGCGAGCGAGAGGTGGCGCCACAGCAGGTCGAAGGGGTTGAATTCACGCCGCGCTTCGCGCGCCTCGTGCACCAGGCGGCCGAAACCGTCGGCGGCCTCCTGGAAGCGGCCGGCCTTCCAGTGCTGGCGGCTCTGGTTGCGCAGCATGTTGCGCCGGTGCTCGGCGCGCAACGGCACCTCGTGCTCGGCCAGCAGCTCGTATTCGGCGGCCGCGCCATGGTGGAAGCCCATGGCCTCGTACATGGCGGCGCGCTCGCGCGCCACGCGCAGGCGCAGCGGCGCCGCGGCGGGCGCCAGGCGCACCATGGTTTCGAGTGTCTGGTAGTCGGCCATGGCGCCCACCATGTCGCCCTGCGCGCGCAGCAGCGCGGCGCGCGCCAGGTAGGCCTCGGTGCGCGACGGGTCGCTTTCGATCAGCGCGGAATACTCGCGCAGTGCGAACTTGAGGTCGCGGTTTTCCATCACCTGGGCGCGCATGACGCGCGCGTCGGCGAGCGAGGGGTCCTGCTCGAGTGCGAGGCTCAGGTCCTGCAGCGCCTGGGTGAAATCGCAGGCCTGGATGCGTGCCTTTCCGCTGGCGAGCAATGCGCGCGCGCCCTGGGTAATGGCTAGGCTGTCTTGGCTATCCACAATGTCAGGAAAGCGTTGTTGTTGGGCAAGGCATGGGTTTCAGCATGCCGGAAGCATACCGGAGGGTCATGGTAACGATTGTTGCACTACGGCGCCATGACTGTTTCCAAAGCCACCGGCTGCCGGGGCGCGCGAAAACGGTGCGGTAACCCCTGTGCAGGCCGCAGGGTGTATGCCGGCGCCGGGCGGCCGGGGCAGGCTACTGGCCGAATGATTATTAAAAATATTCATTAATAACAAGTATTTGAAATTTATATTCAATGTAAATTATTATTATTTTTTTCCTGTAGCGATACTTTTTCGATGACATAGGCATGAGACTGAAGCGCGAGAGGCCATGGAAAAAACGAAGGATAGTTTTGCAAAATTAATCTTTTTTAACGATTGACGCCCCGTTTCGGTGCAAATAGGCAATTTTGCACCAAAAATAGGCGGATACCGCGGCGGGGGGCGCCATATTCTGGCTGGGCCTTGAGGGGCCATGTCCAGCCGGCATGCCGTTGACGAGCGGGCCCGGGCGATTCAACATGCATCGAGCGGTGCACCTGCGGCAGGCGGTGAGGGTCGGGCGCATCGCCGGGGCGGCGGGCGGCGCGCCGGGACCAGGCGCCTTGGGGCGTGACCAGGCGCCCTGGGGCGGGACAAACTGGCCACCGGCGCCGCCGGCAGCGCGCGGCAACGCAGGCAGGCGCAGGGGGGAGAGATGCTGAGCAGGCGGGCCAAGGGATGGCTGCTTGTGGCCATTGTGGCGGGCGCGGTCGTGACATGGCACGAAGAGCTATGGGCGCTCAAGCGGCGCTGGGACGACGCGCGCGACTTCGCGGCGCGGGTGGGTGACCCTGCCTTGTACGAGGCCTGCTTCGCCAAGAGCTTCCGCGGCCCGGAGTGCGAGCGCTGGCGGGTCAAGGCGCAGCCCAACCCCGAATACTGGCCCTACCCGGACAAGCCGGCGTTCGCATGGCCGGAGGCGCCGAAGAAGCAGGTCTACAAGCCCGGCATGACGCGCGTGGAGTATTTCGAGGCACTGTGCGAGGCGGAGGCGGGGGAATTCATCTACAAGACCGTGAAGGCCGACGGCATCTACATGATCCGTCCGCGGGTGAAAGAAACCGAGGAGCGCATGCGCGACCGGTACGGGACGGAGGATCCGTATGGGTATGGGCAGGGGGATGTGTGGCCCTCGCAGCTTGGAGTACCAGGAGGGCAAATGATCGGTCCGGTGGTTCACCACCGGTTTTCCCCGCCTGCGTACCGGTTCATTGAAACGCCGATGTTGCCGCTGCCGACATCGCACACAAATCGCGGGCTATTTGATGAATCGTTTGTAGCGACCGCAAATTCCACGGCGCGTTACCGGTCGTTCAGCGCGCCTACCGGAGGGCGGTACGTAGACTACCGGGCGGCCACCACCGACACGCTCAAGTCGCAGGTTGGGTTCGTGTGGCGCGGCATACGCCGACTGTATGACCGGGAACTGGGGGTGGCCGGCGGGGAGGTGGCGGTTGTCGACCTGGAGACCAACGAGATTCTTGGGTTGCGCCGGGGCTTCATCATGGGGCAGAGGCTGACGACCGGCGGTCTGTGGTGGCTGACCGGGGCAACTTGCCCACGATACGCCGCGTTTGACGAGTTGGCGAAGATTCGCAGGCGCAACAAGGATGTGGACTATCTCATGCTGTTCTTGCCCAAGGTGGCGATTCCCGAATACCAGAAGGCGAAGGATTGAGGCAAGCCGCTATGGCACGCGGATTCGATAATGATCTTTTTTACAGGATTACTGTTCAGCAGATGACTGCTGAAAGCTATCTTGAGGAGATTGTCGGTTCTAGACAGGAGACGCTCCGCGAGCGTCTGTTACTTGGCAACAACGCGAGCCTTACCAATGGGTATGGGAAGGAACGAAAACCGGAGCAGGACATTCTCCCAGGCGCCACCCGACTCACAAAAACCCAGATCGAGGCCTTCCTCACCCGCTACGAAATCCTCGACCACCACGCCAACGACGCCACCGGTTTCAGCGCGACGCTGATCCGCGACAAGCTCACCAACCAACTGCACCTGGCGTTTCGCAGCACCGAATTCGCCACCGAGGCCAACGGTGGCGACCGCACGCGGGACATCGGCGGCGGCTTGATCGGGCAGTCGCCGCCGGGGGCGGACTCGGAGTTGCTGCGCGAGGGGTTCGCGCTGGCGCAAATCGCCGCCATGGAGGCCTACTTCGCCGCGGTCAGGCGCGACTCCAAGTTCAAGTTCGCCGAGGCGGCCGGCTACACCGTGTCCGGCTACAGCCTGGGCGGGCACCTGGCCACGGTGTTCGCGGAGAACCATGCCGACGACCCGGCCTTCCTCAAGGCCTACATCTTCAACGGCGCGGGGCGCGGCGGGCTGGTGGGGCCGGTGGCGGACAACCGCGACCTGCTGGGGCTGTACCTGCAGATCATGGGTTCGCCGCAGGCGGGGTACGAGGCGGTGCAGGCGCGGCTGCGCGGCGCCGGCATGGGGCAGACCGCGGCGTCGCTGGCGCTTTCGGTGGCCACCTCCGGCCTGTTGAGGCGGGCCCTGGGCGAGTCGGCCTATGATTTCGTCACCGATGGCGCTTACTACGCGGCCTCCGTCTACAGCACGGCGCGCCACCAGTTGGCGATGCGGCTGCTCGATCCGTTCATGGACAGCGCGTTGTGGGTGAGCATCCTGGGCGGCAATCCGCTCGCGCCGGCCGTGGCCGCGAAGATCGAGTACCTGTTCGGCACGGCCACGCACGATGACGACACGCTGGTGGCCAATTCCGGCATCACCGTACCCGCGGACGCGCGCCAGTGGCTGTTCATCGAGGACCAGCCGGACTTCTACGGCGAAGGCGGGGTCTTCAACCTCGCCGGCGGGGCGCTCGCGATGTTCTCCGGGGACTTCCTGCGCACCCACAGCATCACGCTTCTGGCCGACTCGCTGGCGCTGATGAACGCGTTCTCGCGCGCCGACCCCAGCCTCACCAAGCTGCAGATCGAGACCTTTTTCGTCGCCTCGTCAAATCGCCGCGCCGCCGGCTCGAAGCTCGCCACCCGCGCCTCCGGCGAGGGCGATTCGCTCGAGAACGCGCTGTATGCGCTCGACAAGGCGCTCGCGGCCGACCCCGCGCTGGTGAAAAAGGTCGGTGTCGACCGCGGCCCCGACGGCTTCGGCAACATCACCCTGCGCGAGCAGTTCTACCAGCGCCTGGCGGCGATCGACGCCCGCCTGAACCAGTGGGCGGCGCCTGCCTCCGGGGGCAGCGGCTTGTCCATCGTCCCGCTGGCGGGCATGGCGTGGGTGGCCCGCTCCAACCTGCGCTCGATCGCCACCGGCCTGGGCCCGCTGACCGTCA
>CANGUJ010000357.1 GCA_947456845.1 Burkholderiales bacterium
CTTCGCGTACAGCCGGGTATCGACATACAGGTCGTAGGCGGCCTTGCACTGCGCCTTGGCTTCTTCATCGGTTCCGGCCACGTGGGTGTGCAGGGTGAACACATGGTCGGCATCCTCCGCGGCCAAACCGGCCTCGGCTCGGCCACGTCGGTACTCGGCGAGCATGGCGCCAATGTCCTCGAAGTCCCTGCACGAGGCGTAGGGCACGGTGAAGATGCGGTCGCCCTGCCGGCCCACATGATAGGCCGCCTCGCGCGCAAGGATGGCCACGTGGATGGGCGGCATCCTACCCTCGTGCGGCAGCACATTCAGGGCCACCTTGTCGGATTTCGAGAACCTGCCCTGGTAGGAAAGCGTTTCGCCGGCCATCAACCGCTTGACGACGGAGAGGTTCTCGTTGAAACGGTCGCGTTTTTCGGCGGGCTGCGCATCGAAACCGATGAACTCGTGGCTCAGGTAGCCGGAGCCGACACCGAACACCAGCCGGCCGCCGCTCATCATGTCAAGCATGGAATAACTTTCCGCAATACGCCGCGGGTCATGAAAGGTGAGGATGGAGATCGCCGAGCCGAGGCGGATTTTGCGCGTGCGTTGGGCTAGCGCGGAGAGCAGCACCACCGGGTCGGGCACCACACCGTACTGGTGGAAGTGGTGTTCGGCGCAGAAGAATGTGTCGTAGCCGAGCGACTCGCCCAGTTCGCACTGCCGCATGACCTGCTCGTAGAGCTGCGGGATGGAACGCCCCATGTCCGGATGGTGATCGTTGACGGAAAACACCGAGTACAGAAGGGGCGCGGCCATGGCTAGTCTCCACTGGGGTTGCCGCTTGCGATTGCGGCTTTTGATGGGATTGTGCGAAACTAATTCTACATTCCGCAAAACTGCCGCATTGCAACCCTGCCATTGCAACCTTGCCATTGCAAGCTTGCAACTGCGGCCCGAGACCCCGGAGGAGACCGCAGTGCAAAGAATCGGTTCGACGACTTTTCTAACCCGTCTCGCCCGTTTTGTCGCCGGCGGCGCGCTGGCCGCGAGCGCCGCCGCGCTGGCGCAGACCTATCCGTCCAAGCCGATCAACTGGGTGGTTGGCTTCCCGCCCGGTGGCGGCGCCGACGCCGTCACTCGCATGGTGGCGGCCAGGATGGCGCAGAACATGGGCCAGACCATCGTGGTGGAAAACCGCCCGGGGGCCAGCGCCATCATTGCCACGCAATACGTGGCGCAGGCGCCGGCTGACGGATACACGTTGCTCAGCGCCGAACAGGGCGCCCTGGTCTACAACAGCGCGCTGTTCACCAAGCTGCCCTACGACGCCGCGCGCGACCTCACGGCGGTTTCGAACATGATCCGCGCACCACTCCTCTTGGTGGTGCATCCGTCCTATCCCGCCACCGACCTGAAGTCTTTTATCGAAAGCGCCAAGCGTCAACCAGGCAAGCTCAACTATGCCTCCCCGGGCAAGGGCCTGGCGCACAACCTGGCCATGGAGATCTTCAAGGTCAGGGCCGGGATCGACATCGCCGACATCACCTACAAAGGGCTCGGTCCCGCCATTCAGGATGTGCTCGCTGGCCAGGTACCGATCGGCATGGCCGATACCGTGGCGGCGACCCAGCACATCCGCGCTGGCAAGTTGCGCGCATTGGTCGCGTTTTCAAACGCACGCCTGGCCGTCCTGCCGGATGTGCCTACGACCACCGAATTGGGCTTCCCCGACCTCGACATCGCGCCCATCGTGGGGCTGGTAGTGCCCGCCAAGACGCCGCGCGATATCGTCAACCGCCTGGGACTTGAAGTGGCCAAGGCGGTACGCGATCCGGAAGTCAACAAGAAGCTCACCGACCTGGGCCTGGAAGTCATCGGCAATACGCCGGAGCAGTTCAGCGCGTACATCGCGGACGAGACCAAGCGCCGCCTTCCGTCCATCCGCGCGCTCAACATCCGCCTCGACTGAGGCATTTCACCGGCCCCGGCGCGTGCATGCGGGCGGAGGCGGCGCCTACGCCCGGTTGGCGCGTCGCAATGCCGCGTGCAGCAGCACATTGATGCCCGGCACGGTCTCCTCCAACCCGGCATGCTCGTGGTTGTTGTGGGTGATGCCGTCCCGGCAGGGCGTGAAGATCATGGCCGTCGGCGCCACCTTGGCGATGTGATACGCGTCGTGCCCGGCCTGGCTGGCGATGTCCAGGGTCGCCACGCCAAGTGAGGCGGCTGTATCGCGTACCAGCGCGACCATCTCGCGGTCGAAGATGTCGGCGCCCCAGTGCCACTCGTCGAAAACCTTCATCTCGCAATTTGAACGCCGCACACATTCGGCCAGCGCGTCCATGAATTCCGCGCGCATGGCATCGGCGGTCGCCGGGTCATCGTGGCGCACATCGCCGGTGAATTGCGCGTAGTCCGACAGGATGCCGGGCTTGTTGGGCCAGGCGTGGATGCGCGCGGCCGTACCCTTACCGCCGCTGGCGTGATATTTCCAGCCGATGTCGTTGACGGCCACCGCCAGCATGGCGGCGCCGACCAGGGCGTTCTTGCGCTTGTCCATCGGCCAGGGACCGGTATGCGCGGTCTCGCCGAGCACGTCGATGATGAAGCCATGCGCGGTGTAGCCATGCGTCACCACGCCCACCGGCACCTTGCGCGCATCGAGTTCCGGCCCCTGCTCGATATGCAACTCGAAGTAGCCGTCCAGCGCGCGACCGCCCACCGGTGCCGTGCCGCGATAGCCGATGCGCTGCAGTTCCGCGCCGATGGTGGCGCCGTCGTCGGCTTGGCGCGCATAGACCCACTCCACAGGATGCACGCCGGCAAAAGCGGCCGAGCCGACCATGGGTGGGGAAAAGCGCGCGCCCTCCTCGTTCATCCACACCGCCACCTCGATCGGGCGGCGGGTCCGGATGGCGCGGTCGTTGAGCGTACGCACGACTTCGAGCGCCGCCAGCACCCCGACGATACCGTCATAGCGCCCGCCGTTGATCTGGGTATCCAGGTGCGATCCCAGCACCACCGGCGCAAGCGAATCCTCCAGGCCGCGGCGCCGGGCGAAGATATTGCCCACCGCATCGACCGTGACGCCCAGGCCGGCCTCGCGGCACCAGGCACAGAACTCGTCGCGCATCTGCTTGTCCGCATCGGTGAGCGCCACGCGAGCCAGCCCGCCGGGTCTGCCGACACCGATCTGCGCGGAGCGTTCGATGGTGGACCAGAAGCGTGACGCGTCGATACGCAGGTCGGCAGGGATGGCGACAGCCTGTTGCATGCTCAGTCCTCCAGCAGCGCCCGGACGGCGTTTTCAATGAAGGCGGCGTCATCAGGCGCCTGGAACGGATTGCCGGCGCGATGCCCCCAGATCGACGAGATCGGCTGCAATACGGCGCACGCCAGGTGCGGCAGTTCACGACGGTTGTCCTCGACCCGGAAGTACAGGTCATGGTCGCCGGGCATCAGCAACACCTTCGCACGAATCGACTTCAGCGCCCTCTGCAGGTCGCCGCCGAAATCCGCATGCGCGCTGATGTCGCCGTTCTGCCAGGTCCAGAGTTGTGCGAGCAGGTCTTCAGGCGCACGGCGCGCATAGTTGGCCTCCCAACTGCGCACGAGAAAATCCTCCAGGGAAGAAAAGCCGATGCTCCGCCATACCTCCTCGCGATAGAACGCCTGCGACAGCGCCCAGCCGGCGTATACCCGGCCCATGGCGCGGAAGCCGCGCACCGGTTTCGCGGTGAACACGCCATCGACATAGGCGGGGTCGGCGGTCAGCGCCGCGCGTACGCCTTCGAGGAACACTGCGTTATGCGGAGCGCAGCGCGCCGAGCCGCACACCACGGCGATGCGCTCGACCAGGTCAGGGAACGCCACCGCCCAATGATAGGCCTGCATCGCGCCCATCGACCAGCCGTAGACCAGCTTCACCTTGTCCACCCCGAACACCTCGGCCAGCAGGCGCTGCTGCACACGCACGGCGTCGTGGTAGGTGACGTTCGGATAGCGATCGCCCACCAGCGGCCAAGGGGTATTCGAGGGGGAGGAGGACAGGCCGTTGCCGAACAGGTTGGGAATGACCACGAAGTACGTCGCGGGATCCAGCGCCCCCCCGGCGCGCACCAGCCATTGCGTGTCGTAGTGCTGAGCAGAGAAGGATGTCGGGTAGACGATCACGTTGGACCGGTCGGCATTGAGTGTGCCGAAGGTCTTGTAGGCGATCTTCATCGCCGGAAACGTGCGCCCGGACTGCAGCACGACATCGCCGGCGTCGTAGATGCGATAGTCCGCCTGGGTGGCGATGGTGGTCATGGCGCGGAACCCGCAAGAGACAAACGAGTCGCCATGATAGCGCCGGCCCCGCAAGGCGGGGCGGGGCACGGAAGCCGCAGACCCCGGTGCCGGGCATCCGCGCGGCCTTCCTAGTGGGACATCAGCACCGGAACCGTCATTTCCCTGAGAATGGTGCGGGTCACGCCTCCCAGGACAAGCTCGCGCAGGCGCGAGTGGCCGTAGGC
>CANGUJ010000358.1 GCA_947456845.1 Burkholderiales bacterium
CCACAACCACAACCACAACCACAACCACGAGAGGAGACAAGCCATGCGCTGGAAAAACCGGCCCGAGGGTTCCACCTGGGGCGACTTCGGGCCCGACGACCAGCTTGGTCGGCTCAACCTGCTGACCGCGGAACGCGTCAGGCGCGCCGCGCTGGAAATCCGGGAAGGGCAGTCGTTCTGCCTGTCGATCCCGCTCGATTATCCCGGCGGCAATGTCGTCAATCCGCGCCGCCTGCCGCCGCAGCTCAAGCCCACGCTGCGCGACGGCAAGCCGGTGTTCAATTTTCCGTTCGAGCGCATGGACCGGCAGAACAGCGATATCGTCTGCGACGACCTGGTGATCATGTCGCTGCAGTACTCCACCCAGTGGGACTCTTTCGCCCATGTGGGCGCCTGGTTCGATGCCGACGGCGACGGCACGCCCGAGAAGGTGTATTACAACGGCTATCGCGGCGACGAGGATATCTGCGGCCCGAAGCGCTACGATGCCCTCGCGGCCGGCGGTATGGAGCACGACTGCGGCGACCATGGCGGCGCACGCCAGCTGGGCATCGAGAATTTCGCGGTCAAGGGGGTGCAGGGACGCGGCGTGGTGGCCGACCTGCGGGCGCATTTCGGCGACGCCAAGACGGCGGTGGGGTACGACCAGCTCATGCGCGTGTTCGAGGCCGATGGCGTCGAGGTCGAGGAGGGCGACATGCTGCTGCTCTACACCGGCTGGACCGACCTGCTCCTTGGCATGAACAGGCGGCCCGTCATGCAGGTGCTGGACAATGCCTGCTGCGGGCTGGACGGGCGCGACGAGAAGCTGCTCAAGTGGATCGCGGATTCCGGCGTGGCCGCGCTGATCGCCGACAACTACGCCGTGGAGAATCATCCCGCCAAGCCGGCCGAGGGGCGGCGGCCGGCACTGCCGCTGCACCATCAATGCCTGTTCCGGCTCGGCATTCCTCTGGGCGAGATCTGGTGGCTCAAGGACCTGGCCGACTGGCTGCGCTCGCGCAGGCGCAGCCGCTGCTTCCTGACGGCACCGCCGCTGCGCCTGCCGGGTGCGGTGGGGTCGCCGGCAACGCCCATCGCAACGGTGTGACGCGGCGCCGCTGCATGCGGCAACGGGCCCCTGGTTCCTCGCGAAACCAGGGGCCCGTTGCGCAGTGCGCCGGTGCTTACTTGGCCGCTGGCGGCGCTGCCGGGGTGGCGGGCGCGGCGCCTTTGTCCGAGCCGGCCTTGTCGGCCCCGTGCATGCCCTTGTGCATGCCCTTATGCTCGCCCTTGTGTTCGGCACGGGCGGTGCGCATTTCCTCGCGCGTCACCTTGCCGTCCTTGTTGGCGTCGACCTTGTCGAAGTTCTTCGACAGGCCCTTCATGCCCGCCGCGTCGGCTTCGGCCTTGCTGATGGCGCCGTCGCCGTCCTTGTCGGCGGCCTTCAGGCGTTCGGCGTGCTTGTGACGATGCTCGCCGCCTTTGCCGGCCTCGTCCTTGGCGGCTGCGGGCGGGGTGGCCGCGGGCGCGCCGGCCGCAGGTGCCTGGGCCAGGGCGAAAGCAGGAGTCAGGGCCACCGCGCCCACCAGGGCGATCTGCTTGAGAATGTTCATGTTGTTTCCTTTCGCTGTTGGGCCCGCGACACGGGGCTTGTATCCCGACTAACGCCGTGCGTCGCCGCCGGTGCACCGCGATTACAGGCCGTTACATTTGGCGCGCCGGCGAGCGGCGCCCCCGGGCATTTGGGCACAGGCGGATAATATTGCGAACCATGCATCCGACCATCACGGGAGCGCAGCGATGAATGATCCGGCAGTCACAGGGCGGTGTGCGCCGCGGGGCATCACCCAGCTGGAGATCGACCAGCGGGTCTACGACCTTTACGACGAGTATTGCCACGGCGCCATGGAGCGGCGCGAGTTCCTCGCCCGCGCCGCTTCGCTCGCGGTGGTGGGCGGGCTGGCCATGGCGCAGGCCCTGTTGCCGCGTTACGCCGAGGCGCAGACCATCTCGTTTACCGACAGCCGCATCAAGGCCAACTATGTCACCTATGCGTCGCCCGGCGGCAACTCGGGCACCATGCGCGGCTACCTGGTGCAGCCGGCTGGCAGCGGGCCGTTCCCCGCGGTGCTCGTGATTCACGAGAATCGCGGCCTCAATCCCTACATCGAGGATGTGGCGCGGCGCGCCGCGGTGGAAGGCTTTCTCGCCCTCGCGCCTGACGGCTTGCACCCGGCGGGCGGCTATCCGGGCAACGACGATGACGGCCGCACCCTGCAGGCCGGGCTGGACCAGGCCCGGCTGCGCGTCGACCTCACCAACAGCGCCCGCTATCTCAAGGCGCACAAGCTCTCCACCGGACGGCTCGGGGTCACGGGTTTTTGCTTCGGTGGCGGCATCGTCAACTTCCTCGCCGCCGCCCTTGGCGCGGACATGCAGGCAGGGGTTCCGTACTACGGCGTGGCGGCCGATACCGCCAGCGTGGCGCGCATCAAGGCCCCGCTGTTGTGTCACCTGGCCGAGAACGACGAACGCATCAATTCGACCTATCCGGCGTTCGAGGCCGCCCTGAAGGCCGCCGGGGTCGCCCACCAGGTGCTTGTCTATCCGGGCACGCAGCACGGTTTTCACAACAACTCCACGCCGCGCTACAACGAGCCGGCGGCCCGGCTGTCATGGGAACGAACCGTCGCCCATTTCAAGCAGCACCTTGCCTAAGCGTGGAGCGCTCGGGGCGCATGCGGCCATGGCCCGCGTTCGGGCATGCCGTGGCGGCGAAGAAGCAGGCGGAACCGGCGGTTTGGATGCATCGGGAGATCACAATGAAAAAAGGGAGTGCACCGGGTCCCGGCGCGCGCATCAACAAAGCCGGCCTCCGGCAAGAAGGCTGAATTCCCTTGGGCAAGCAGGCTTTCTCCAACGTACGCATCCTCGACTTCACGCATTACCTGGCCGGTCCGGTCGGCACCTTCCAGCTGGCCATGCAAGGGGCCGATGTGATCAAGGTCGAGCCGCTGGCGGGCGACGGCATGCGCTCCACCGCGACCGAACGGCAGTGGATCGAGCGCAACATGGCCCCGGCCTGGATGGCGGCCAACGCCGGCAAGCGCAGCCTCCGGGTGGACCTCGCCAGGCCGGAAGGCGTGGAGATCATCAAGCGCCTGGCCGCCAGCGCCGACGTGGTGTGCGAGAACTTCCGCCCCGGCGTGATGGAGCGCCTCGGCGTGGGCTGGTCGCAGCTTTCGGCCATCAACCCGCGCCTGATCTACTGCGCGGTCTCCGGCTTCGGCACGACCGGGCCCGACAGCAGGGAACCCGCCTTCGACGGCAAGATCCAGGCGATGTCGGGCCTGATGGCGCTCACCGGCGAGCCGGAACAGGGGCCGATGCGCGCCGGCTTCGCCGCCGCCGACGTCTCCACCGGCATGATGACGGCCTTCGCCCTGGCGACCGCGCTGTACCAGCGCACCCATACCGGCGAAGGCCAGTTCGTCGATGTGTCGATGCTTGACACCATGCTCAATTTCCTTGCCTGCCAGGCGGTGGAAACCACGGTGTCGAACGTGGCGCATGCGCAAAACGGCAACCGTTCGATCAGCCGCAAGCCGACCGCCGACCGTTTCCGCTGCGGCGACCGCTACATCGTGCTCGCGGTGATGACCGAAAAGCAGTTCGTCCATCTGCTGACAGCGCTCGGGCGCGCCGACGTGCTGTCCGATCCGCGCTTTGCCGACTGGGCCGGACGCACCGAGCACCGCGCGGCCCTGCGCGAGATCATAGAGTCGGCGATGGCCGTCGGCGGCGCCGACCTGTGGGAGGCGCGCCTGAAGGCGGCCGACGTCCCCTTCGGCCGGGTGCATTCGCTGGAGGAGATCATCCGCCACCGGCAGGTCGAGCACCGCGGCGTGCTGCAGGAGGCTTCCACGCCCTACGGCCCGGTGACATTGATCGGCCCCGCCTTTCGCATGGCCCACGATGAAGGCCGGGTCGGCCCGGTGGCGGGCCTCGGCCAGCACACCGATGCGGTGCTGGCCGAAGCCGGCTACGACGCGCAGGCCATCGCGGCGCTGCGCGCACAGGGCATCATCTAGAGGGCGTCGATCATGGCGCCGGCATTGCCTTCGGGCGTTGCCGCAACCCGGGGGAGAACGACAATGGAAAAAGTACTGGTCACCAACAACGCCGACGGCACCACCGTGATCGCGATTAACCGGCCCGACCGGCGCAACGCGATCTGCGCGCAAACCGCGGAAGAGCTGCAGCAGGCCTTCGCGGAATTCGATGCTTCCGACCAGAAGGTCGCGGTGTACACCGGTGCAGGCAACGATGCCTTCTCCGCCGGCGCGGATGTGACCAACCTGCCGCAGCTGTGGCGCTGCATTCCCACCGTGGGCATCACCACCGAGAAGCCGGTGATCGCCGCGGTGGGCGGCTGGTGCGTCGGCGGCGCCCTGGTGGCGGCCATGATGTGCGACCTGCTGGTGGCGGCCGAGAACGCGCGCTTCTCCTATCCGGA
>CANGUJ010000359.1 GCA_947456845.1 Burkholderiales bacterium
AGCCTGGAAGGCGCGCGCACCCGCCAGCGCGCCGGACTGGCCAGCCTGATGGAACTCGAGGAGGCGCGCCGCGCCGCCTATGCGGCCGACGCGGCGGTGGTCGCGCTCGAATACGAAGGCGTCGCCGCCTGGATCGCGCTGTACCGCGCCGCCGGCGGCGGCTGGGACGGCAGCCTCGACATCAATACCGCACGCAGCAAGCCCTGATGGACAAGCCCAAAATGAAAACCCACCTCCCCACCATCGCCCGGCGCACCGCGCTGCGCGCAGTCAGCGCCGCGCTGTGCGCCGCGAGCGTCGCCGGCGCGCAGGACAAGACGGCCGACAAGGCCGCCGACAAATCGGCCGCGCGGCCTGCCGCCGCCATCAAGCCGGCTCTGACGGTCAAGCTGGTGCAGCCGCAAACCCGCGCGGTGCCGCTGCGGCTCTCGGCCAACGGCTCGGTCGCCGCCTGGCAGGAGGCCATCCTGGGCGCCGAGGCCAACGGCCTGCGCCTGAAGGACGTGCGCGCCCAGGTCGGCGACGTGGTCAAGAGCGGCCAGGTGCTGGCCATCTTCGCCTCCGAGACCGTGGAGGCGGAGTTCGCCCAGGCGCGCGCCCAGGTGGCGGAAGCCGAAGCCACGCTCGCCGAGGCGCGCGCCAACGCCGAGCGCGCGCGATCCATCGCCACCAGCGGCGCGCTTTCCGCCCAGCAGGTGGCGCAGTACGCCACCGCCGAAAAGACCGCGCAGGCGCGGCTCGAGCTGGCGCGCGCCCAGGAGGCAGCGCAGCAGTTGCGCCTCGCCCACACCCGCGTGATCGCCAGCGACGACGGCATCATTTCCGCGCGCAGCGCCACCGTCGGCGCGGTGGTGCCGCAGGGCCAGGAGCTGTTCCGCCTGATCCGCAAGTCGCGGCTCGAATGGCGCGGCGAAGTCACCGCCAGCGAAATCGGCAGGCTCAAGCCCGGGCTCGCGGTGAGCGTCAGCGCCGCCGGCGTGGGCAGCATCGAGGGCAGATTGCGCGTGGTCGCGCCGACGGTCGATGCCGGCACCCGCAACGCGCTGGTCTACGTCGACCTGCCCGAGGCGGTCAGGCGCGGCTTCAAGCCCGGCATGTTCGCGCGCGGCGAGTTCGGCCTGGGCGAATCGAACGGCCTCACCGTGCCGCAGGATGCGGTGGTCATGCGCGACGGTTTCGCCTACGTGTACCGCGCCGGCCCCATCCAGGACGGCCAGACCAAGGTCATGCGCCTGAAGGTCGAACTCGGCCAGCGCGTCGACGGCGCGGTGGAGGTCGTCAAGGGCATCGCCGCGGCCGACCGGCTGGTCGCCTCCGGCGTGGCCTTCCTGGCCGACGGCGATACCGTCAAGGTGGTGCAATGAACGTCTCGGCCTGGTGCATCCGGAACCCGGTTCCGGCCCTGATGTTCTTCGTGCTGCTGACCTTCGGCGGCCTGCTGTCGTTCTCGGCCATGAAGGTGCAGAACTTTCCCGACCTGGACCTGCCCACCATCAACGTCACCGCCGCCCTGCCCGGCGCCTCGCCCGCGCAGCTGGAAACCGACGTGGCGCGCAAGATCGAGAACTCGATCGCCACCCTGCAGGGCTTGAAGCATATCCACACCAAGGTGCAGGACGGCGAGGTCACCATCAGCGCCGAATTCCGGCTCGAGAAGCCGGTCCAGGAGGCGCTCGACGACGTGCGCTCCGCCGTCGCGCGGGTGCGCGCCGACCTGCCGGGCGACCTGCGCGACCCGATCGTCACCAAGCTCGACCTGGCAGGCAGCCCGGTGCTGGCCTACACGGTGGCCTCCGACCGGCTCGACGAGGAAGGCTTGTCCTGGTTCGTCGAGGACACCATCGCCCGCCGCCTGCTGCTGGTGCGCGGCGTCGGCGCGGTCAGCCGGGTGGGCGGCGTCACGCGCGAGGTCGCCATCGCGCTCGATCCGGCGCGGCTGGCTTCGTTCGGCATCACCGCGGGCGAGGTGTCGCACCAGCTGCGGCAGATCCAGCAGGAGGCCGGCGGCGGGCGGGTCGACATCGGCACCGCCGAGCAGGCGGTGCGCGCCCTGGGCACCGTGCGCACCGCCGAGGAACTCGGGCGCATCGAACTCTCCCTGTCCGGCGGGCGGCGCGTACGCCTGGGCGAACTGGCGCGGGTCAGCGACAGCATCGCCGAGCCGCGATCGCTGGCGCTGCTCAACGGCAAGCCGGTGGTGGGCTTCGAGGTCACGCGCAGCCGCGGCGCCTCGGAAGTCGAAGTCGGCGCCGGCGTGCGCGCGGCCCTGGCCGAGCTCGCGGCGGCGCATCCCCACATGAAACTGACCGAAGCCTTCGACTTCGTCTCGCCGGTGGACGAGGAATTCCACGGCTCGCTGATGCTGCTCTATGAAGGCGCGATCCTCGCGGTGATCGTGGTGTGGCTGTTTCTGCGCGACCTGCGCGCGACCTTCGTCTCCGCCGTGGCGCTGCCGCTTTCGGTGCTGCCGGCCTTCATCGGCATGCACTATCTGGGCTTTTCGCTCAACGTGGTGACGCTCCTGGCGCTCTCGCTGGTGGTGGGCATACTGGTGGACGACGCCATCGTGGAGGTGGAAAACATCGTGCGCCACCTGCGCATGGGCAAGACCCCCTTCCAGGCGGCGATGGAAGCGGCCGACGAGATCGGCCTGGCGGTGATCGCCACCACCTTCACGCTCATCGCTGTCTTCCTGCCGACCGCCTTCATGAGCGGCATCGCCGGCAAGTTCTTCAAGCAGTTCGGCTGGACCGCGGCCCTGGCGGTGTTCGCCTCGCTGGTGGTGGCGCGCATGCTCACGCCCATGATGGCGGCCTACATCATGAAGGCGGCCGAAGACCATGCGCAGAAGGACGGCCGCATGATGCGCGCCTACATGGCCACCACCGCCTGGTGCCTGAAGTACCGCTTCGCCACCATCGGCGCAGCCCTGGCCTTCTTTGTCGGCTCGGTGATGCTCATTCCGCTCCTGCCCACCGGCTTCATCCCGCCGGACGACAACTCGCAGACCCAGGTGCACGTGGAACTGCCGCCCGGCGCCACGCTGGCGCAGACGCGCGAGGCCGCCGAGAAGGCGCGCGCGCTGATCGCGCCGGTCAAGTATGTCAAGAGCGTCTACACCACCATCGGCGGCGGCGCGGCCGGCGCCGACCCGTTCTCGCCGCTGGGAGCCGCGGAGGTGCGCAAGGCCACCCTTACCGTACTGCTGGAATCGCGCGAGGTGCGCGCCACCAGGAAGCAGGTCACCGAGCAGCAACTGCGCGAGGCGATGGCCGCGCTGCCGGGCGTACGCAGCAAGGTAGGCCTGGGCGCCTCCGGCGAAAAGTACGTGCTGGTGCTGACCGGCGACGACCCGCAGGTTCTGAGCGCGGCCGCCCTGGAGGTCGAGCGCGACCTGCGCACCATCCCCGGCCTGGGCAGCGTGTCCTCCACGGCGGCGCTGATCCGGCCGGAGCTTTCGGTCAGGCCCGACTTCGCGCGCGCCGCCGACCTGGGCGTGACCACCGCGGCCATCGGCGAAGCCCTGCGCATTGCCACCATCGGCGACTACGACGTCGCGCTGCCCAAGCTCAACCTGCCGCAGCGCCAGGTGCCGGTGATGGTCAAGCTCGACGAGGCGGCGCGCAAGGATCTGCGCGTGCTCGAACGCCTGTCCGTGCCGTCGACCAAGCCCGAGGTGGGCGCGGTGATGCTGGGCCAGGTGGCCACCCTGGAAATGGGCAGCGGCCCGGCGCTGATCGACCGCTACGACCGCGCGCGCAACATCAATTTCGAGATCGAGCTCTCCGGTGTGCCGCTGGGCGAGGTGACCGCCGCGGTCAAGGAGCTGCCGTCGATACGCAACCTGCCGGCCGGCGTCACGCAGATCGAGATCGGCGACGCCGAGATCATGGGAGAGCTCTTCGCCAGCTTCGGCCTGGCCATGCTGACCGGCGTGCTGTGCATCTTCATCGTGCTGGTGCTCCTGTTCAAGGACGTGCTGCAACCGGTGACCATCCTGGCGGCGCTGCCGCTGTCGCTGGGCGGCGCCTTCGTCGCGCTGCTGGTCACGGGCAAGAGCTTCTCCATGCCGTCCCTGATCGGGCTCATCATGATGATGGGCGTGGCCACCAAGAACTCCATCCTGCTGGTCGAGTACGCGATCGTCGCGCGGCGCGACGGCAGAAGCCGCTTCGACGCCCTGATGGACGCCTGCCACAAGCGCGCCCGGCCGATCATCATGACCACCATCGCCATGGGCGCGGGCATGCTGCCGATCGCCATCGGCAGCGGCGCGGCCGACCCGTCCTTCAGGAGCCCGATGGCCATCGCGGTGATCGGCGGGCTGATCACCTCGACCTTCCTGTCGCTCCTGGTGATCCCGGTGGTGTTCACCTACATCGACGACCTGGCGCAGCTGATCGCGCGCGCTTGGGGGCGGATGCGCGGCAAGCCTGCCGCCAAGGCCGACGCGCCGGCCTGACCGCGCGGGCCCGGG
>CANGUJ010000360.1 GCA_947456845.1 Burkholderiales bacterium
AAACTGGCCGTATGGAATCGACGCGACAAGCCCGCCCGCCTGCACGCCTCGGCGGCGAGGTGCGCATCATCGGCGGGCAATGGCGCCGCCGCGTGCTGCGCTTCGCATCGCTGCCGGGCCTGCGCCCGACGCCCGACCGGGTGCGCGAGACCCTGTTCAACTGGCTGGGCCAGGACCTGACCGGCATGCGCTGCCTCGACCTGTTCGCCGGCAGCGGCGCGCTCGCCTTCGAGGCCCTGTCGCGCAACGCGCGGGAAGTCGTGCTGGTCGAAAGTGCCGCCCCGGCGCGAGCCGCCCTGGCCGCCGCGGCGCAGATGCTCGAGGCAGGCGCGCGCTTCAAGGTTGGCGGAACCGATGCGTTACAATTTTTGAACAGGGTGGACGCGGGATCGGTATTCGACCTCGTGTTCCTGGACCCGCCTTTTAATCAAGGGTGGCAGGCCCGGCTGTGGCCGCAAGTGGGCGAGCGCGTGGCGCCCGGCGGCAAGGTGTATATCGAATCGGAAGCCGCGTTCGTGCCGCCTGCCGGCTGGCGAACCTGGAAATCCGGCCGCGCCGGTGCGGTGTTCTATCAGCTGGCGACAAGGGAAGACGATGATCAGTGATGTCAGGGTGCGGGCGGTGTACCCGGGAACTTTCGATCCGCTCACGCGCGGCCATGAGGACCTGTTCAGGCGCGCCTCCAGGCTCTACAGCGAAGTGGTGATCGGGGTGGCGGACAGTCGTTCCAAGCGGCCGCTATTCACGCTCGATGAGCGCCTGCAGATCGCGCGCGAGGCCCTGGCCGACGTGCCCAACCTGAAAATCGCCGCCTTTCGCGGCCTGCTGGTCAACTTCGTCAAGGAGCATGACGCGCAGGTGATCCTGCGCGGCCTGCGCGCGGTATCGGATTTCGAGTACGAGTTCCAGCTGGCGGGCATGAACCGACAGCTCATGCCGGAGGTCGAGACGGTCTTCATGACGCCCTCCGAGCACTACCAGTTCGTCTCGGCGACGCTGGTGCGTGAGATCGCCACCCTCGGGGGCGATGTCACGAAGTTCGTCTCGCCTTCGGTCAAGCGCTGGCTCGACGACAAGCTCGCCAAGACGCCGCGCGAATAGCGGCACCGCGATGGCGCTGACGATCACCGATCGCTGCATCAACTGCGATCTGTGCGAACCGGAATGTCCCAACGAGGCGATCTCCATGGGCGAGGAGATCTACCGGATCGACCCGTCGCTTTGCACCGAATGCGTCGGTCATCATGACAGCCCGCAATGCCGGGCGGTGTGCCCGGTGGACTGCATACCGGTGCATCCGGATTTCAACGAGTCGCATGCGGCCCTGCACGCGCGCTACCTGAAACTCACCGGCCGCGCCGGCTAGGCGCTGCAAGCCGGCCCAGCCGGTGCGGCGGCTAGAGCGAGACGTCGAAGCCCGCGCGCCCGGCTTCGGACTTGATCATGTCCTGGCTCAGCATGGCCTCGATTTCCAGGCGCAGGTTTTCGAGCTCCGCCCCCTGGACGGAGACGATGCGCTCGGTGTCGCGCAAGTCGTCGATGCGTTCCTCGAGCGTGTCGGCCGCGGCATGGATGCGCTTGAGCGAGTCGAGCCGCTTCCTGAGCGCATGCTGGCGCTCCTTGATCTGCCCCTCCAGCGGGTTCATCACTGCGCGAAGCCAGCCCTCGGTGTCGCGGTTGGCGATTTCAAATGCCTTCTGGATCCGGGTAGCGACGACTTCGAAGAAGCGCCTGGTCAGCGTGCGTTCGTACTGGGTGATCAGCGACACCGTGCCGAAGCGGCGATTGAAGCTGTCTTCGACGCGGTCTAGTTCAGCGATGTAGCGCGCCATCGAGAACGCGCGCGGCATCGAGAGCGCGAGCTTGAAGTCCTCCGAGAAGCGCTGGTACATCGCGGCCATCATGTCGGTGATTTCGGCGACGATGCGGTCGGAGGTCTCCAGCAGCAGGCGGTTGTGGGAGAAGAAGCCGCGCATCGCATCGAGCATCCCCGCCGAAAAGGTGGCGCCGCTGATGCCTTGTTGTGCCTTTTCGACCTGGGCGGTGTAGGCCTCCATGCCGAGATGGGCGAACAGGTTGTTGGTGCTGCGCGCCAGAACGCTGCGGATCGCGGCGAACTGCATGAGCCCGCGCTCGAACTGGCCTTTTTCCGACTTGACCCGGTCGAGCATGCCTTGCATGACCCCCTGGTTCCTGTCGCGCAGGCTGATCAGCTCGGTTTTCTGGTTCTGCACCTCGCGGATGCGCGCGGCCAGCAGGGCCTGGGCGGCGCCGGTGATGTCGCGCATCTCGTCGGCGACGAAATCACGCACGATGTCCTGCTTGGCGGGGATCAGTTCCTGCGACAGCGCGGTTTCCAGGCGCGGCAGGCGACTTCTGGCGAGCAGTTCGGGGTCGTTGTGGATCTTGGCGACCAGGCCTTTCTGGGCCGAGATCGGAAACACGCTGGTCTCGGGCAGCCCCAGGGTGGCAGCGACCTGGCGCGTCTGGCTGGCGATCTCGGCTTCGATTTCCGGGCCGGTCTTCAGTTCGTCCCACATGCTGTCGATCTTGTTGAGCACCGCAATGCGTCCGCGCACGGACCCGCCGATATGCTCGCGCCAGACCTGGATGTCGCTCTTGGTCACCCCGGTATCGGCCGCGAGGATGAACAGCACCGCATGCGCGCTCGGAATGAGGTTGAGCGTGAGTTCGGGTTCCGAACCGATGGCGTTCAGGCCGGGCGTGTCCAGGATCACCAGGCCTTGCGCCAGGAGCGGATGCGGAAAATTGATCACCGCGTGGCGCCAGGCGGGGATTTCCAGCGTGCCGTCAGGCGCCACGGCGCTGCGCGCGTCGGGGTCCTTTTCATCGAACAGCCCCAGTTGTCGGGCCACCGACACGCGTACCCGCTTGACTTGGCTGACCTGGCGAAACGCCTCGAGCATCGCGTCGCCCGACGCGGTGTCGAGCGCGATGACGGTCCAGGCCTCGGGCGACTGTCGATACTCAGCGACGCTTTGGTGGCCCGAGCGGGTTTCGATCGGCAGCAGACGCAGTTGCGGCGCCTCGCCGTCGTTGTAGAGCAGTTCGGTCGGGCACATCGTGGTGCGGCCGGCCGAAGACGGCAGGATGCGGCGCCCGTAGTCCGCGAAGAAGATGGCGTTGATCAGCTCCGACTTGCCGCGCGAAAACTCCGCCACGAAGGCGATCGAGACCTTGTCCTCGGCCAGTCGGTCGAGCACGCGCTGGATGCGGGTGATGCCCTGTGCGTCGGCGACGTTGTTCTCGCCCATCCAGTCGCGAAAGCGCATGATCGTCTGGCCGAGCGCGAAGCGCCACGAGCTGTAGAGCTGGAAGCGTTCGACGAGGTTGACGCTGTTCATGAGCGGGACGTCCGGGCCGCGCTCGTGCGCCCGCGGCAGGGCGCGGGGGGCAGCGAAGGCGGCGAGCGAGGATTAGAGGCGATTATCTCACGCATAAAAGGGCGCCCTTCCCCTGCCGGGCGCGTGGATTTCAGCGCTGGCACGCCGGGCAGTAGAACGTCGAGCGCTGGCCCTGGACGATGCGCCGGATGGGCGTTGCGCAGACGCGGCATGGCGCGCCGGCGCGGTCGTAGACGAAGTATTCGAGCTGGAAATAGCCCGGTCCGGTCGCGGAGGAAAAATCGCGCAGCGTGCTGCCGCCCTTGGCGATGGCGGCCGACAGCACGGCGCGGATTTCCGGCACCAGGCGCTCGAGCCGCGCCAGGCTGATGCGTCCGGCCGCGGTCCTCGGGTTGATGCGGGCGCGGAACAGGGATTCGCTTGCGTAGATGTTGCCCACGCCGACGACGATGTCGCCCGCCAGCAGCGCCTGCTTGATGCTGACTCTGCGCCCGCGCGTCGCCCGATGCAGAAGGCCCGCCGAAAACGCGGGCGTGAGCGGTTCGACACCCAGTCCGGCCAGCAGCGGATGGCTTTCCACCGGCCCGGCGGAGGCGGGGTGCCAGAGCAGCGCGCCGAAGCGGCGCGGGTCGGTATAGCGCATCACCCGGCCGCCGGCCTGCAGGTCGAAGTGTTCGTGCTTGCGGACCGGCGTTGCGGGGGAAACGAAGCGCACCGACCCTGACATGCCCAGGTGGAGGATCAGCCAGCCGGCATCCTCCCGGCCGGCGCAGTCGATCAGCAGGTATTTGCCCCTCCGGCCGACCGAGCGGATGCGCATGCCCGCAAGCCGGGCAGGGAGCGCCTCGTCCACCGGCCAGCGCAGGCGCGGCTCGCGCACCGTGACGGAGGTGATGCTCCGGCCTTCCAGCAGCGGCGCCACGCCGCGCCGGGTGACTTCGACTTCGGGTAATTCCGGCATTGTTCTCGGTGCGTCCCGCGGGGGCTGCTGTAATATCTGTGACGGAACCGCCCACTATACCGGCGGCATCCCATCGGACCCGTATGCTGACTGACATCGCAAAGATCGACAACCGCAGGGTCGCCTGCGCGGCCATGTTCTGCGGACTGCT
>CANGUJ010000361.1 GCA_947456845.1 Burkholderiales bacterium
CCCGACGTAAAGGGTCCATTTCTGCAGTTCTTCCGGCAAGGGCCCGACCAGCTTCACGCCCTTGACCGGGAGGATCTCGCTGATCTGGTGCAAGCCCAGTTCGACCTCGCCGCGCCCGACCGGCTCGACGATGTAGCCGCCCGCGCCGTAGCGCATCTTCGGTTTGAGCAACTCGGTAAGCCCGAGCCGCTGATAAACCTCGACCAGATGCTTGCCGCTGGTGCCGCGCGCGGGATCGATCATCACGATGGACTTGGCCTCCACCAGCGTCTTGCGAAATGCGGCGGCAGTGGAAATGTCCGGCGCCCTGGCGTTTTCAGCGACAGCGACTCCAACGCCTACCTTGGCCAGCGGCCTCACGGAGGCTGGATTGATGATGCCGGCCCTGCCCAGCACCTCCCCCACCTCGGCGGCAAGCACGAGGACATCGGCCTTCTCGCCGGACCTGAGCTTGTCCTGGATCAGGCCCATGGTGGCGAAATCGATATCGACGTTGTGCCCGCTGCTGCGCGCGAAGGCCTCGACGAGCGGCACCATGGCCGCCTTGGCCGCGCCGGCGGAAAAGACTTTCAGGTCCGCCGCGCCGGCGACGCCGGTGGCCAGCAGTGTCAGCAACGCGATCGCGATCGTTTTCATGGTTCCTGCCCGCACGGGTCAACGCATTTTCGGGTTCAGGGTGCCGCGGTTGTAGTCGCGGTCGCCTTCGTAGATGGTGCGGCCGAGCCCGATCAACCCGCCGCCCTGGGCGCTGCGTTCGCGCTTTTGCTCCGCCTCGCGCACCTCCTGCTGGCGCCGGGTCTCGGCCAGGCGTTCGCTGCGCTGCGCGGCCGCCTTCTGCCCGTCCACCCACTCCCAGCGCCCGTCAGGCAACAGGCGCACCCTTTCGCCGGCCGCGGTGGTAGCCTCGATCGGCCCGGATTGCGCATTGGCGACCCCCGTGCCGAACGCGCAGGCGAAAGCGATCGCGGCCGCGCCCGCCTTCACGCCGACCCCACTGCCCATGCCGACCTTGCCCGTCATCAGATCCTCCCTTCCACCCAGGCGGCCACGCCGGCCAGCGCAGCCGGCAGCTTCGCCGGCTCGGTACCGCCGGCCTGTGCCATGTCGGGACGCCCGCCGCCCTTGCCGCCCACCTGCCCGGCCACGAAATTGACAAGATCCCCCGCCTTGATGCGCCCCGTGGCATCGGCGGTCACCCCGGCGATCAACGACACCTTGCCGTCGGCCGTGCTGCCGAGCACGATGGCGGCGGTCTTCAATTTATCCTTGAGCTTGTCGAGCGCCTCGCGCAGGGTCCTGACATCCGCGCCCTCGATGGCGGCGGCCAGCACCTTGATGCCCTTGACCTCGACCGCCTGGCTGGCGATGTCGTCGCCCTGGCTGGCGGCCATCCTGCTCTTGAGTCGCGCGAGTTCCTTCTCGAGGGCGCGCACGTTGTCGAGCATCTGCCCGATTTTCGCGGTCAGTTCCAGCGGCTGGCTCTTCAACGCCGCCGCGGCTTCGCTGATGCGGGCGTCCATCGCCTGCACGTAATCCAGCGCGCCCTGGCCGGTCACCGCCTCGACCCGGCGCACCCCGGCGGCGACGCCGGATTCGGCGACGATCTTGAAAAAGCCGATGTCGCCGGTGCGCGCCACATGCGTGCCGCCGCACAACTCGGTGGAGAACCCGCCCATGCCGATGACCCGCACCTCCTCCCCGTACTTTTCGCCGAACAGCGCCATCGCCCCGGCCTTGATGGCGTCGTCATGCTTCATGACCCGCGCCGACACCGGGTGGTTGGCGCGCACCTGGGCATTGACCAGCGCCTCGACCAGGGCGACCTCCGCCGCCGTCATGGGCTTGTTGTGGGCGAAGTCGAAGCGTGTCTTGGCGGGGTCGACCAGGGAACCCTTCTGCGCGACATGGTTGCCCAGCACCTTGCGCAGCGCGGCGTGCATCAGGTGGGTCGCCGAATGGTTCCATGCCGAGCGCGCGCGCGCGCCGGCGTCGACCACCGCGCGCACGGTGTCGCCTAGCTTCAGCGTCCCGGCGGAGACGCGGCCATGATGGCCGAACACCTCGGCCTGGATCTTTTGCGTGTCTTCGACGCTGAAGCTGCCCGCCTGGGTCACCAGTTCGCCGATGTCGCCCACCTGCCCGCCCGACTCCGCGTAAAAGGGCGTGCGGTCCAGCACCACGATGCCGGCATCGCCGCTGCCGAGTTCATTGACCGAGGAGCCGTCGATGTACAGCGCGATGACCTTGCTGTCCTCGACCACCAGGCGGTCGTAGCCCTCGAAACTCGTCCGGGCGCCGGAATAGTCGACCCCCTGCGCCATCTTGAACTTCGAGGATGCGCGTGCCTGCTTGCGCTGCGCATCCATGGCCGCCTCGTAGCCCGCGATGTCGATGCTCTTGCCGCGCTCGCGCGCCACATCCGCGGTCAGATCGACCGGGAAACCGTAGGTGTCGTAGAGCGTGAAGACGGTGTCGCCGTCGACCAGGTTGCCTTCGCGGGCCAGCGCGCCCTCGAGGATCTTCATGCCGTGTTCCAGCGTTTCGGCAAAGCGCTCTTCCTCGGCCAGCAGGGTCTCTTCCACGCGCTTGGCGGCCGCCACCAGTTCCGGATAGGCCGACCCCATCTCCAGGACCAGGTCCTTGACCAGCTTGTGGAAGAACGGTTTGCTCTGGCCCAGCTTGTGGCCATGGCGCAGCGCGCGGCGGATGATCCGGCGCAGCACATAGCCGCGACCGTCGTTGGAGGGGATCACCCCGTCGACGATCAGGAAACTGCAGGCCCGGATATGGTCGGCGATCACCTTCAGCGAAGGCAGCGCCAGGTCGTCGCAGCCGGTCTCGCGCGCCGCCGCGCGGATCAGGCCCTGGAACAGGTCGATCTCGTAATTGCTGTGCACATGCTGCAGCACCGCGGCGATGCGCTCGAGCCCCATGCCGGTATCCACACAGGGCTTGGGCAGCCGCGGCATGGAGCCGTCCGCCTGCCGGTCGAACTGCATGAACACCAGATTCCAGATTTCGATGTAGCGGTCGCCGTCGGCGTCGGGAGAGCCCGGCGGGCCGCCGGCGACTTCCGGGCCGTGGTCGAAGAAGATTTCCGAGCAGGGCCCGCACGGTCCGGTGTCGGCCATCTGCCAGAAGTTGTCGGAGGCGTACTTGGCGCCCTTGTTGTCGCCGATGCGCACGATGCGCTCCTTGGGCACGCCGACCTCGTCGGCCCAGATGCCATAAGCCTCGTCGTCGTCGATGTAGACGGTGACCCACAGCTTGTCGCGGGGCAGGCCGTAGACGCCGGTGAGCAACTCCCAAGCGTACTTGATGGCATCGCGCTTGAAATAATCGCCGAAGCTGAAATTGCCCAGCATCTCGAAAAACGTGTGGTGGCGCGCGGTATAGCCGACGTTTTCCAGGTCGTTGTGCTTGCCGCCGGCGCGCACGCTGCGCTGCGAGGTGGTGGCGCGCTTGTAGGAGCGCGCGTCCCGTCCGAGGAACACGTCCTTGAACTGGACCATGCCCGAATTGGTGAACAGGAGCGTCGGGTCGTTGCCCGGCACCAGGGGCGAGGAACTCACCCGGGCGTGGCCATGGGATTCGAAAAACTGCAGGAACTTCTCGCGGATTTCGGCGGCTTTCATCGTTTCTTCGCGTTTTTTCGTTCAAAATCAATTGTTTGATTCTAGCACTCGCGTCCCTGTGGTCCCCCCGACCGGGCGGAAAGGCATGCAAGGACAGGCTTTCGGCTTCTCTTCCGCGCTTGGCCGGCATCGCCACACGCGCAAAATCACTGGAAATCCACGTTCATCCACGCACACCATGGGCAAAATCATCTGCGTCATCGGCAACAAGGGCGGCACCGGCAAGACCACGGTCTCGCACATGCTGTCCCACGGGCTGGGGCTGTTCGGCATGCGCGCGGTGGCCGTGCTCACCGACGAATTGCGCGACAACCTCTCCAAGGTGAACCGGACCTATCTGCCGTTCGACGCGCGTTCCCCCGACCAGCTCACCGTCGCCGCGGCCCGCCTGCGCGCCACCGAAGGCTGGATCGGCGTCATCGACGGCGGCGGCAACCGCCCCGACATCGACCGCAAGCTCGCCGCGCTGTCCGACCTGGTGCTGCTCCCCTTCCGCGACTCGCATGAAGACATGCGCACCGTCGCGCGCGACCTCGAACGCTTTCCCCAGGCCTGGGCGCTGCCCTCGCAGTGGCCCACCAATCCCTGGGCCGCCGCGGTCGCCACCCGCAGCATCGACAGCCAGCTGGCCATCCACAAGGACCGCATCCTCGCCCCCTTCTACGCGCTGTCAGCCAGCAAGCTGCTGCTTATGCACGAGATTCCCGCAAGCCTGCCGCGCCCGGTGAACAACGCCGCGCGCGAAATCGCCCTGCAGGCGCTGGAACTGCTCGGCCTTCCCGCGCCCGAGGGTGCCTGGGGGGGCGCGCAACCGCCGGCCGCAGCCGC